>CAZGUR010000141.1:0-8813 GCA_964529295.1 uncultured Rikenellaceae bacterium
GTGGTACTGGCGAGTGGACTGCATCCTGACTTTAAAAATGAATATTTCCGGATTGGCCATATGGGTAAGATAACAAGCGCGGAGACTATAAAGACCCTTGAAGCACTTGAAGAGGCATTGAAAGAATGCGGATATAGTTTTGACAGCGGAGCCGGCGTAAAGGCGGCAAAACAGGTTTTTGAGCAGGCAAAGCAATAGTTAGACATCGCTTAATCAAAACAGTTTGATATCTGTTAATCAAATTATTATATTTGTTAAAAGATCAAACAATCAATCCTATAAAATCACTAAACAACCTGATCCATTATGAAAAAGTTATTCAATGTTTGCAGGCCAGACTTACTGTTGGCTGTTGCTGCTATTGCAGTTATTACACTTACATACGGATGTAAGGAAAGTTACCCGGGATATAAGGTCCTGGAATCCCGATTCGTGGATGAGATGAACGCGGAATGCGTGCATCTCGAGCATATAAAAAGCGGAGCGCATATATTCAAGATCAAGGCAGATGATCCGAATAAGCTCTTTGCCGTCGCCTTTAAGACAGTACCGGAATCAGATGCCGGAACGCCTCATATCATAGAACACTCAGTGCTTAACGGATCTAAAAATTTCCCGGTAAAAAGCCCCTTTGATGTTCTTATGCAGGGATCGCTTAACACCTTCCTCAATGCTATGACAGGTGCTGATATGACCATTTACCCGGTAGCCAGCATGAACGACAAGGACTATTTTAACCTGATGCATGTCTACCTCGATGCAGTGTTTAATCCCCTGATCTACGAGGATCCAAGGATATTCAAGCAGGAAGGATGGCATTATGAGCTTACCGGTGCAGAAGATCCTTTAATTTATAAAGGGGTGGTCTATAACGAGATGAAAGGTTCATATTCAAGCCCCAACCGGGAACTGAGCTACCAGGTATACCGCAATCTCTTCCCCGATAATTGTTACCGCTATTCATCAGGTGGCTATCCCACGGCCATACCCGGACTCTCATATGAAGCATTCCTTGATTTCCACAGGAAGCATTACCATCCCTCAAACAGCTATATACTTTTGTACGGGGATGCAGAACTGTCTGAGGAGCTTCAGTTTATTGATGAAAAATACCTGTCGGAGTACGAGCTTTCGGATAAAGTGGTTGAAATAAAGCACCAGGAACCTTTCGACCGGATGAAAAGAGTGGTTGGCAAATATCCGGTACTTGAAAATGCAGATACTGTTGATCAGACATTCCTGCAGCTCAGTTATGTTATTGGTGATGTAACTGACAGGGCTCGTTATATGGCATATGATGTGATTTCTGATGTGCTTGTCAACCAGGAATCTGCTCCCCTGAAAAAAGCCCTGCAGGAAGCAGGAATAGGAAGTGATGTGTCCGCATATGTTGATGGCAATAAACAATTTACCATGCATATAATGGTGAGGAATGCAAATGAAAAAGATCTGGATACTTTTTATGAGATTACAGATAATGTTATTAATAAGGTTGTAGAAGAGGGACTGGATAAAAAAGCTCTCGAGGGCACAATCAACCGGATGGAATTCAGGCTGAGGGAAGGGGACAGTCCGCAGAAAGGACTGATTTACGGTATGCAGCTGCTGAGCGGGTGGTTTTTCGATGATAATCCATTCAAAGGGCTGGAGTTTGAAAAACCGCTGGCAGAGGTAAAAAGATCCCTTGAGGAAGATTATATGGAGCAGCTTATAAAGGAGGACCTGCTGAACAATAATCACAGCCTGCTGCTGGCTCTTAAACCCGAACCCGGATTGCAGGCCAGGATAGACAAAGAGATAAGGGCTGAACTTGAGTCTGTTAAGACGGATATGGGCAAGGAAAAGATTGAAGAACTGGTGGAGCAGACAAATGAGCTTATTGAGTACCAGCAGAGAGAAGACACTCCCGAAGCCCTGGAAACAATACCTATGCTTTCACTGGATGATATAAGCAAAGAAGTTGAGTGGTATGAAGCGGAGGAGAGAGAGATAGGAGAGATTAAAACCGTTTATCTCAATGAGTTTACTAATGGGATAATGTATAACAGGATACTGTTCGATCTCAGAACACTGCCGCTGGATAAGATTCAGTATGCATCCCTGCTGTCAAACCTGCTCGGCAAGTTCGATACTGAAAACTTCAGCTACGGAGAGCTTGATAATGAGCTTAATATACATACAGGAGGATTCAGCTCATATATAAATATTTATAACAGTGAGCTGGATGACAATAATTATATTCCCAAATTTATTCTTCAGTCAAAGTCATTACAGGATAAAACAGGGAAGATGCTTGAGCTGGCAGCTGAAATAATCAATACAAGCGACTATACCGATAAGGAGCGCCTGAAAACCCTTCTTGTAAGGCACCATGCAGCTGTTGATGCCAGTGTTAAAAATAACGGGCTTTTTTATGCCACCCAGCGTATGCAATCTTATTACAGCCGGACCGCTGTGGTTAATGAGATGTTGTCAGGACTCGAATATTACTGGTTCCTGGACGGACTGGTAAAGAATTTTGATGAGAAAGCTGATGAGATAGTTGCGGACCTGCAGGAAACAGCAGCAGCTTTGTTTAATAAATCAAATATGATAGCCGCTGTTACATGCACGCAGGATGATTATGAAATTTATTCCGGGGAGCTTGGCCATTTTGCTTCCTCAATGCCCGAAGGGGAGAAGAGCCGGTTGAACTGGGATCTGGTGCCTGTAAAAAAGAATGAGGCTTTTACGACAACATCAAAAGTTCAGTATGTGGTTAGAGGAGGCAGTTATAAAGATCTCGGATACGAGTGGTCTGGTAAAATGCTGGTGCTGGAACAGGTGCTGTCGACCGACTGGTTGCAAAACCAGATAAGGGTGATTGGCGGAGCCTATGGTGGATTTTCCGGGATCGGGCGAACAGGCGATATGTATTTTGCCTCGTACCGTGATCCCAACCTGCAAGAATCACTGGATGTTTATAATAAGACCAGCGGTTATCTTGAAGATTTTGATGCTGATGAAAAATCCATGACAAGGTATATTATCGGTACCATATCAGGCATGGACTATCCCGAAACAGCATCAATGAAAGCAGGCATAGCCCTGTCAAGGTACTTTAACGGTATTACCAGGGAGTATATGCAGGCAGAGAGGGATAATGTTTTAAACACCACTGCTGATGATATATCGGCAATGAGCAAAATGGTGGATGAATTGATGGGACAGGATATTTATTGCGTTTATGGCAATAATGAAAAGATTGAGAATAATAAAGATTTGTTCATGGATATCATTGATCCTGTAAAGTAATCAGAGGCCGGGAAGGGTTGAAGCATGTACTTATATAATCATTGATTATCATGCTTCAACCTTATTAGTAAACAGCGTAAAGCATCCAGGGGCATTGTCATTATTAATGTCTCTTCCTTTTTCGTAAATATCGTAAAGAGTTCAGGGACAGTGATATTATAAATGCTACAAGCAGTCCCCATAAGGTCAGTTTATCAACCAGCACCTGGTTGAAATCCAGTCCGGTTAACCTGTCAGCCAGGTATTGGATATAAGATGAAGGCAGATCGGTATGACCCAGTTTACGCAGTATGTTGAAATGCCATTCTGTAAGGGGACAGTAACCCGGAATGCCCACTATCAGTCCCAGCAGAAACCATGAAGCAAAGGTGACAAGTATGGTCACAAGGTTGGCCAAACGGGTTTTTGCCCATATCCACCCGAACAGGTTGAACAGTATCAGTGAGGTATGGAACACAACAAACAATATATCAGCCAGCCTGTATAAGATCATATTCCTGTTTTATTAATAGCTGTCTTGTAAATTTAATATCATTCTGCTGATATCCGGCTGTAATTATTATCAATAATTTTTTCTTTCGGAATTAACAGTCAATAAATCACTTATCAGCCATTTATTTTATTGGTCAATTTTTTCTGCTGCAGGGTGCAGCGTCTAAACAGTTTTCTGCGTAATAACAGGTAAAGAGACCGAAGCGATTATTTTAATAACAGATATTCAAAAAAATATGAAAAGAACAAAGTTACTTTCAACGGGCATAATATTATTTGCTGTTTTTTTAACAGCATGTGAAAAAAACGATGAAGATCCGGTGCTTACTCCAAAAAGTATTACCCTGACAGAAGGGGCACCGGAAGTGATAAACAGCAGCAATGAATTTGGTATTGAGCTTTTTACAAAGGTGGCACAGGAGGAGGCCGGTAATCTTATGTTATCCCCCTTAAGTGCTTCTGCTGCCCTTACAATGTTACTTAACGGTTGTGAAGGAGATACCTACCAGCAACTCAGATCAGCACTGAAATATCCTGAAGGTATGAGTCTTGATGATATAAACGGTGCATATAAGAGTCTTGTTGAACAGCTGCTGGATGCTGATGAAAAGGTTAAGCTGGCACTGGCCAATGCAATCTTCTACCGCAATGGTTTCACTGTGAAGGAACCATTCCTGAACAGTATGCAGACAGATTTCAGTGCTTTTATCGAGTCACTCGATTTCACCTCACCCTCAGCCCTCGATGCAATAAACGGATGGGCAAGCGATAATACAAACGGTAAGATTGAAAAGGTGCTTGATGAGATAAGCAGCGATGCTGTGATGTTTATTATGAATGCACTGTATTTTAAGGGCGACTGGACCAATCAGTTTGATGAATCACTTACAGAGGACAAAATGTTTTATCCCGATGGAAGTGAAGGTCTTATGGTCAGTACTATGACAGGAGAAGTAGGTGCCAGGACATACAGCGGAGATAATTACAAAGCTATTGAATTGCCATACGGACGGACTAATTTCACAATGCTTATTATGGTTCCGGACGCGACAGTATCTGATTTTACAAACAGCTTCACAAATTCTGAATGGATGGCGTTGACTGATACCTTTGACGGGCTGGATGATTACGTTGAGACAGAAGTGTTTATGCCACTATATAAATTCTCTTATGAAAAGTATCTGAATGATCAGCTGAAAAGCATGGGTATGACAGATGCTTTCAACCCTTCACTGGCTGATCTGTCAGGTATATCAGACGACCAGTTATTCGTGAGCTTTGTTAAGCAGAATACCTTTGTTGAGGTCAACGAAAAAGGCACCGAGGCAGCTGCAGTAACCACAATAGGCGTTGAACTTACCAGTGTGCCGGCTGGTCCTCCTGAGTTTATTATCGACAAATCATTTGTCTTTGCCATAAGGGAAAGGACAACAAATACCATCCTGTTTATCGGCCAGGTAATGGAACCTGAATATGACAAGTAAATAAAAAGTATGAAACAAACACTAAAACCTGATATCATGAAGAATATACTGAGAACCATTATTCCTTTTTTTGTGCTGGCAGCTGTTATGACAGCCTGTGAGGACAGGACATACGAACGTGTTACCTACGAGGCCAATGTGCCAGTTTATATGAGCTATGATGAATTCCGGGGCAGTTTTCTTAAGAGTGAGCCTGTAGAGATTAGCCAGCCCGGGAAGATATACTTTAAGGACGGCTATCTTTTTGTAAATGAGTATGGAGAAGGTATACATGTAATAGATAATTCCGATCCTTCAAACCCCCAGAAGGAAGCTTTTTATGAGATACCCGGAAATATCGATATGGCAATCCGTGGTAATATATTGTATGCCGACAGTTATATAGACCTGCTGGCAATTGATATTTCAGATATTGATAATCCCGAAGAAGTGGAACGACTCGAAAATGTTTTCCCGGAGGCTGTGCCTGAAGGTGAAACAGGCTATGCTTATGCACGTGTGGACAGTAAGAAAGGTGTGGTAGTCGGATGGGAGGTAAAGACTGTTACCGAGGACAGGGAGATATATGAGCAGGGCGGATGGAAATTCGATAATATGATAAGCTTTGCTTCATTGGCGGAATCGCGTGCCTCATGGTCGGCAGGGGCCGGTGTGGCCGGATCGATGGCCCGGTTTATGCTTAACGAAGAATATCTCTACCTGATAGCCCACCCATCGGTTCTCAAGACGGTCGACACAGGATCAGGAAGCGGGATGCTGGTAACAGACAGTGTTGAAGTGTCAAGGGATATGGAGACATTATTCAGACTGGGTGATAAACTTTTTATAGGCACAACAAGCGGTATGCTGATATACAGTCTCGATAACCCTGCTGAACCGTCTCACATCTCATCATATGATCATATAACAGCCTGCGATCCGGTGGTAACAGACGGTGAATATGCCTATGTCACACTGCGCACCGGCAATATGTGCGGAGGCAATCAGAACCTGCTGGAGGTAATAGATATCACTTCCATAAGCAATCCATACCTGCTTAAGTCATATCCCATGTTTAATCCTCATGGTCTGGGTATAGACGGAAACCTGCTTTTTGTATGCGACGGGGATGCCGGTTTAAAGATATATGACCGGGATGATCCACTGGATATACTGAATAACAGGCTGGCGCATTATCCGGACATTAACACTTTTGACCTTATACCCCTCAACGGCATATTGATGCTGATAGGGGATGATGGGATTTACCAGTATGATTATTCCGATATACTGAATATTGAACAGATCAGTCACATTGTTATAAGTGAAGAATAATCCTATGTTGAAAACATATTTTACAATAGCAGGATTGATAATATTCTTATCGGCCACCGCGCAGCAGGAGCAAACTCCCCGTTATGGCTATTTTATTCACCCGTCGGTAAGTAACCTGGCAGGCAAATCGAGCAATGAAGAACCCAATAGCCTGAGCATCCATCTTCTCAGCGCTTATAAATTCAGGAACGGATTGAGCGTTGGTGCCGGTTCAGGTGCCGAACATCTTGAAATGTCCCTGTTGCCGGTGTATGGCTATCTGAGGTATGATCTCAATGACTCCAGGGCTACACCGTATGCGTGGATCAAGGCAGGTTACGGCTTTTCGCTTAAAAAGGACGATGCTGATGACCCATGGTATACCTCTTATCGTGAAAGCAGCGGCGGAATACTGCTGAATGCAGGCATTGGTATTGTGCTGTACAGCCGGCAAAACCTGGGAGTTAATATGGGTGCAGGCTACAGGTTCCAGAAGGTAAGCACAACATACCACGAATCAACATGGGGAAGCGAAGAAGGGTCGGTTCGTACGGTCTTTACGGAGTTTAATCGTTTTGAATTGCAGCTCGGAATTGTTTTCAGGTAAAAGAAAAATAGTATGATATGCATAAAATAGCCTGAATTATTTATATTAAGGCTTTTAATTCAGGTTATTATCAATATGGGAAAAAGGCGCTTGAATGTTTATGAACGTTCTGACCGGGAGCTGATTGCGGGTGGACTCGAAGGGAAATTGCACTTTCGTGAGGCACTGTATAAGCGCTACTTTTCCTATGCCATGTCGATAGCAGTGAGATATGGAGGCGACAGGAATGAAGCAATTGAAATAGTAAATGACAGTTTTATGAAAGTTCTTGATAAACTGGGTGATTATGATACTGACAGACCTTTTAAATCATGGTATGGCCGGATAGTGGTAAACACTGCAATTGACAGTTTCAGGAAAAAAAAGAAAGATGCTATTCTTATGAGTTCAGATAATACTGTTAATGAGGATATAAAAGATCCTGAAATAGAAACAACACTGACTGTTAATGATATACTGGCTCTTTTCAGGCACCTGCCGGAGATATATAAACTAACGTTTAACCTTTACGAGATTGAAGGATATGATCACTCTGAGATAGCACAGATGCTGGGTGTCAGCACTTCAACATCAAGGTCAAACCTGTCAAGGGCAAAGAAGATGCTGAGGCACCTATATAATAAGCACATAAAATCTATGGATAAGGATAATGAAGCGGTTTGATGACATATTCGCCCGAAAGGTAAAGAATGCGTTCAGCAACTATAATGCTGACCATATGGCCGATGATGCCTGGAATTCCTTTATCGGGAAGAAAAGGAGGAAAGGGGCAGTTATCATACCCCTGTGGGCAAAAGCTGCATCCCTTGCTGTGTTGATTACCGGCGCCGGTATCATTGCTTATAATACATTCTTCAGTGGGAGCGATAAGCTTAATGAGGTGGCTGTAATTGCTGAACAAAGGGTAGGATCCGGAGAAGCAGAAGAAAGGGATATTGCTGGTAAGAAAGTTGAGGAGCTGCCGGCAGAAAATACAAGGGGCAAGGCAGAGGAGATATCAGAACCTGGTATATCAATTGCAGAAGAACAGCCTGTATCAGAGCCTGAAAAGATTGATCGTGTGACACCTGGTAAACTGCCCGTGCTTATTGCCGGCATCAGGCTTCTCGACACAGATAAGCTTATTGAGGCGATAGCATATCCCGGTATAATGTCACATTATGAGACTTTTAATGAAACCATAGAGAAAGAAAGAAAGACAGACCTTATGGCAGGCTTATCAGGTATGGTGTCAAGGGTTGATGATAACTCAGATCCGGGCACATCCATGGGTGTTTATATTGACCGGAAACTAAGCGACCGTTTATCTGTGCGTCCGGGACTGGTATTCTCATACCAGGGCCATAACCTGAGCGGCAACAGTGCATTAAAAGCCGATATGGCCTATACAGCACCACAAAGTAATTTTTCCTCGGTGGATGTTGAAAGTAACAGTGCACAGCTCAATTTCCTGGCTTTTGAGATCCCTCTGAACCTTGTATTTACCGTCTGGGAAAGAAGGAGGTCACAGGTATACCTTTCTGCCGGTGCATCTACCATGGTCTACCTTAACCAGAATTTTGACGGCAGTTTCACGAATACCTATACAGTGGAAAACTATGATAGCGCTACTGGAAATGTTTCATATGAAAGGAATTCCTCCC
>CAZGUR010000142.1:0-8716 GCA_964529295.1 uncultured Rikenellaceae bacterium
GAATGCGGGCTTAAAGATTATAAGCATAACAGCATTATTGAAAAGGTGATGGACAAAGGCAGTGTGCTTAATGAACAATCGCTTGATGAAATTGTAAAGTATTCAGGAAGAAGGCTGGCGCAGCTACCTGAAGAAACCAAAAGATTTGAAAATCCACATGAATATAAGGCAGGGATAGGTAAAGAGCTGATGACACTGAGAAACAGTTTAAAGGAAAAATTATGGAAGCGTTAATAATTGTAGATGTACAGAATGATTTTTGTCCGGGCGGAGCATTGCCCGCACCAAAGGCAAACGAGATAATACCTGTCATCAACCGCCTGATGGATAAGTTTGAAATAGTGGTGGCCTCGCGTGATGTTCATCCGGCCGAAACCAAGCATTTCGACAAATGGCCTCCCCATTGTGTTGAGGGTACTAAAGGAGCCCTTTTTCACCCCGATCTCAACACCCTGAAGATACAGAAAGGCTTTCACAAGGGAACAGGCGATAAGGACGATGGCTACTCAGCTTTCGAGGCCACCAACGAGAGCCTGGTAGGGTACCTGCTGGAAAGAAAGGTTACTGCCGCCTGGGTATGCGGACTCACAACCGAATACTGCGTCAAAAACACCGCCCTTGATGCAGTGCGCAACGGATTTGATACTTTCCTTGTCACAGATGCCATTGCAGCCGTTGAGCCCGGCTCGGATAATGAGGACAGTGCCCTTAAGGAGATGAAGAATGCAGGTATCTCCCTCACTGAATCAGGTGATATCTGAGCATAACTATATTTTTATATTCCGGTATTAAAGGAATGCAAATGAAAATCAGGGTATCAATATTTCTCTTAAGCTTTTTGATCCTCTCATCATACGCCCAGGATGGCATACCCTATATAAGCCATTTTGGCGAAAACGAAGATATTGAAGGGCAAAACTGGTCAATCTGCCAGGACCCTGACAATATTATGCTCTTTGCCAACCGCCGTGGACTACTAAGCTATGACGGCTACCACTGGAATCTGACACAGCTGGAGTTTATACCAACACATATAAGCCGTTCACCGGCTGACGGCCGCATATTTATGGGGGCAAATAATAATTACGGCATACTTGAAAAGACAAGGACCGGTAGCTACGAGTATCTTTCATTGTCGGGCGACACTGCCGGTCCCGGACTGATAAGCGATATTATTTTTACAGACACAACTGTTATCTATTATTCCGGGAAAAGCATCAGTGTTCACCGTCTTGATGATCCCTCAGAGTATAAACGATGGTATTCAGCCCCGGACTCACCTTTCACCGGGATGATAGCCCACCGCGGCAAGCTTTTTTTCAATGTTGAGGGAGAAGGGCTGTACCGTATAGAAAGTGATACCCTCTTCCCTATTGTCACCGGCTTCCTGACCGAAAACAGGGATATACTTTTTGCCCTACCGTATAATAATGAGGAAATACTGATAGGGACAGATGATAACAGGCTGCAGCTGTTTGACAGGATATTGTATCAGGATTTTGAAATAAGCAACCCTGATTATCTTAAAGAGAATATACTGGCAGATGCTGTGATGATATCCGACTCCCTGATAGCCCTCTCAACCCTGTATGGCGGCGTAATGGTAGTAGACAGATCAACAGGAGAACAGGTAAGCTTGCTCAACTATCAGAACGGACTGCACGATGATGAGATATATGCTATCAATACCGACAATAATGACGGCTTATGGCTGAGTCACGGATACGGTATATGCAGGGTGGACTTCAGGCTGCCGGTATCTTCTTACGGTCATTACCCCGGACTGGAAGGTGTTGTAACCACCACCCTTTACCATGAAGGAAAACTGTTTGTTGGTACCAATAAGGGACTTTACTGCCTCGACCAGGTAAGGCAGTACGACACCAGGGAGGTGCTCTATAAGAAGCCTCCTTCAGTGTCAGCAGACGATGAGGAAGAAGAGCTGGGTAAGCAGGAAGAGCAGGAAGTTACAGAAAAAGAAAAGAAACCTGTACGTAAATTTTTTAACAGGCTATTCGGAAAGCAGGAGGAAACCGGAGAAAAAGAAGGAGAAGAAAAAGCAGGTGAAAGCCAGAAAAAAGAGGAACAACAGCCTGCAAAAGCTGAAGAACAGGAATACGGCAAACGCACGGTCAGCATATTAAAGTCAATAAATTATGTATACAGGAATATTGAAGAAACAGATAACAGGTGTATACAATTGTTGCCGGCAGGAATAGGGATAATGGCAGTAACAAGCTCCGGACTGTATTATATAGAAAATATGAAGGCTGCCGTGATAACAGCCAGCAGGAACATAAACTGTATAAACAGGATCAGTGAAAAAGTGTTTCTGGCCGGTACGGATGAAGGGCTGCTGGAGATAAAGAATAATAAGGGATCATGGGAAACAAAAAGATTAAGCGGGATAACAGGACTTGATAAACCCGTATATAATATTGTATACATTGACTCTTCCGACATATGGCTGGGTTCAGATAACAGTTTAATTAGGCTGTCAGGATTATGGCACCAAAAAGATATAAAAGCACATATCCATCCTTTCAGCCATGAATATCCTGTTAAATACAAAGCAGTGCATGTAAATGACAGCATCTTTGCATTTGCTGAAACAGGTATATACTACTATTCAGACGACAACAGCTCTTTCATGGTTTACAGTAATAATGCACTGTATATACAGGCAGGCAGACAATACAAATATATCCTCACTGACCGTGGACATCCGCTTATCAGAACTGGTGATGAATGGAAAAGCCTTGATAAAGAAAATACAGGCATTCGCAGGGCGGAAAATATACTGAGACTCTTTGACGACCCGGTATTTGTAAGCGAAGGCAATAATGGCTCAATATGGTTAATTGATAATAATAATTATATATACCGGATAGAAATACCTGAGCAGAAGACCAGGGATACTGAATTCAAAATGTTTATCGAAGGGATCAGCAGTGCAGATAATAATTTTTATGAGCTGGATGATATAGTGTTTAATCCTGATGAAAAAGCTATATCCATCAATATATACGCGCCCTATTACCTAAAAAAAACATCTACCAGGTACCAGTACATTATTGAAGGACTGATGAAGGATTGGTCAGGGTGGAATACCAACCCTGAGATTAACCTTTTCCTTGAGTCGGGCGACTATACCGTTCGCTTCAGGGCCATGAATATCCTCGGTGAGCTAAGTGAAGAAAAAACACTGTCCTTTACAATCAAACCACCCTTCACCAGGTCGGTATGGTTCTATGTAATGGCGGGTATGGTGGTGGCGGGACTGTTCTACATAGTGATCGTTATAAGAGAAAAAAAGTTAAGGCATGATAAAAGGGTGCTTGAAGAAAAAGTAAGGCAGCGCACCATTGAGATACAGGAGAAAAAAGAACAGATAGAGTTACAGAGGGATGAAATAATAAGTCAGAAAGAAGAGATAACAAGCAGTATAACATATGCAAGCCGCATACAAACAGCTATGCTGCCGGGCAGGCAACTGTTCAGAGAATCCTTTAATGATCACTTTATCCTGTTCAAGCCAAGGGATATTGTAAGCGGTGATTTCTACTGGGTGGCAGGCAACAGTGACATAGTATACTTTGCTGCAGCCGACTGCACCGGTCATGGCGTGCCTGGCGCCTTTATGAGCATGCTGGGTATCTCCCTGCTTAACGAGATAAGCAGCGATGGCAAGAATGACCTCAGACCATCGGAAATACTCAATATGCTGAGAAGCAAAGTGGTCGCCTCACTATCACATACAGGAACAGGCAATAAAGCTATTGACGGCATGGATATGGCCTTCTGCAGGTACGACAGAAAAAACAGGCTGCTCAGCTATGCCGGGGCTTTTAACCCGCTGTACCATTTCAGGAATGGCAAGCTGACAGTATATAAGGCAGACAGGATGCCCGTAGGCTATCATATGACTGCCACCGGCGGCTTTAATGATGAACAGATAAAGATACAGCATGGTGATATTATCTATATTTTCTCCGATGGTTTTGTCGATCAGTTTGGCGGAGCGGAAGATAAAAAATTCAGCACCCGGCGCTTAAAATTATTACTGTCAGAGGTGATTGACCTGCCAATGGATAAACAACATGATTTACTGGAAAAAAGATTTATGCAATGGAAAGGAAACAGGGGTCAGATTGATGATGTTATCCTTATGGGTATCAAATTCTGATAAAGCCTGTCTGTATAAAAGTACTGACACAGACAACTGACAAAACCAATGTAAATATCCCTGATATCAAGCTGTCTGTAAAAAAAAGTACTGACACAGACAGCTGACAAAGCAATGTGTACATATTCCACAATCCATGGAAAAATAACACGTTTTTATATCCCTTCCTATATTATACAACACGATTATATCCTGGCATACTGATTGTTATGCCAGCAGTACATTAACTGGTCTCCTTTTGGCATACTGTTTTCATATTTATTTTACAGTAATAATTAGTGAGCAAATCATTTTAATTGAAAAGGAAAAAACATGAAACGCAGTCTTAAAGATCTTAAAGAATACAAAGTAGAGACCACAGATGGTCAGCATGGAAAGGTTAAAGATTTTCTGTTTGATGAAGAATCATGGATAATAAGATATCTTGAAGCTGATTTCGGAAATCTTTTTAAAGATAAAAGAGTGTTGATACCCGGAACTTTCCTGAAGAAACCCGACTTGGACGGAAAGAATTTCCATATTAATCTCAGAAAATCAGATATTGAATCCTGTCCGGATATCGATCAGGAGATGCCGGTATCCAGAAAGTATGAAGAAGAAATAAGCAAACATTATGGGATAAGCAATTACTGGCCCTATGCATATACAGGCACGGCAGCCATATCAATGTTCTACCCGCCCAGGCCAATGGAGCCACCTGCAAAGATAGTAAGCGAGAATGACCTCGACACTGAGCTCAGAAGCTTTAATGAAGTAAAAGGTTATCACCTGAAAGCTATTGATGGCAAGTTCGGGCATATAGAGGACATGCTTGCTGACGATGAAGACTGGCAGGTGGTGTACGCTGTTATTGATACCGGGAACTTCAAACCCTGGGACAGGGAAGTGCTGCTATCTATAAACTGGATGGATAAGATCAGTTATGTCGGCAGGGAGATAAGCATTAACCTGAATTCGGAAACAATAAAGGATGCCCCCGCATATGAGGGTATCAGTTCAGTTAATACAGATTTTGAGAATATACTGTATGACTTTTACAGTAACAGTCTGAAAAAATAGTATTACCATAATTATTAACCTGTAAAACCAGGTAATTATGAATATCTTAAAAAAAATAACTCTTTTACAGATCGTCATTTTCTCTGGTCTGGTGACCATAAATGGCCAGACCACTGGAGGGCGGAGCCCTGTCAGTCACCAATAACCTTGATATAAAAGAATAATATACTAACAGGATAAACATACAATGCTGTACTCCGATTATAGATTTTAAAACCAAAAATTTTAAACAAATGACAGCAGTTGAATTCAATAAAAACCTGGTAAGCCTCGAAGGCAGAATGATGAAATTTGCTTTGAGCCTGACAAACGATCAATCCAGGGCGGAGGACCTAAAACAGGATACATACATGAAAGCCTTTAAATACAGGGATAGGTTCGTGGACTGCATAAATCTCAAAGCATGGGTATTTACTATTATGAAAAATACCTTCATCAATAACTACAGGCGGTCGGTTAAGGAAAATACAATAATTGACAATTCAAAGGATCTCTATTTACTGAATCTGTCTCAGAACTCCGGCTCTGTGTCTCCTGAATCAAAGTATTCTGTTCATGAACTGGAAAAGGTTATTGACAGACTTGAAGATGAATTCAGGATACCTTTCAGAATGCATGTTCAGGGTTTTAAATACAGAGAGATAGCAGAAAAGCTTGATCTTAAGATAGGGACAGTAAAAAGCCGGATTTTCTTTACACGGAAAAGATTAATGGAGATACTGAGTAATTACATTTAGCTGAACAGCAGTTTCCAGTTTGACAGACGGCAGGCTTTTTCACAGGGCCTGCCGTTTTTTAATCTGTCAATATTCGTATATTAGACATAACAATTAAAAACAGCCTTAGTGTAAAACCAGAATATTATGGAAAATTTTGACGGCATCCTCAGATCAATCATTCAACCGGGATCTGTAGTAATAATACTCGTCTTCCTTCTCATGCTTAACTCCTGGATATTTAACAGGATGAAATCAGTTGAGTATACCGGAAGCATCATCAGGAGATCCATATCCTTCCTTCTCCTATTAGCAGGCATCCTGGCCTTTATATTATCCCTGCCCATAGACCGCGAGCTTAAGGGGCAGATATTAGGGTTCCTTGGCATACTGGTGAGCGCAGGCCTGGCCCTGAGCTCAACAACCGTGCTGGGCAACCTGATAGCCGGCTTTATGAATAATTCAATGAACAGGTTCAGGAACGGTGACCTGGTGAAAATAAACGACATACAGGGCAGGGTGATCAGAAAGAGTATATTCCATATTGAGCTGCAGCTGGAAGACAGTAATTTCGTTACCATACCCAACCTGGTGATAGCCACCCACCCGGTAAAACTGACACGTAAAACCAACACGGTAATATCAACATCGGTATCGCTGGGATATGATGTGTCGCGCATAAAGATAGAGGAAGCCCTTAAAGAAGCAGCGCTGGCAACAGAGCTTAAGGACCCCTATGTATATATCACTGAACTGGGGGATTTTTCTGTTGTATATAAGATACACGGCTTTCTTGGCGACAGCAGCAAATTTTTCAGTACCAGCTCAATGCTCAATGCTAAAGTAATGGATACCCTGCATCAGAATGGAATAGAGATTGTTTCACCCAATTTCGTTAACCAGCGCAGGGTGGAAGAACAGCTCTTTATTCCGAAGCATCATGAGGAAAAGAAAAAAACCGGTGAAGAGAGCTCCCCGGAAGAACTGGTATTCGACGAAGCCATTAAATCTGAAGAGATAGAGCAGAAAAAAGACCTGCTTATCAAAATGAGTAAACGCAGGGATGAGCTTCGGGCAAACATTAAGGAAACAAAAGATAAAGATGAATCTGAAAAGATAAAAAGCTCTATAGAACGTCTTGACGGACTGATTGAAAGAATTGAAAAAAACATAAAGGAACAACAGGATAAAAACAAGGCAAAAAAATAATTAAATAATTAACCCTACCCTTGTATATCAAACCCTTCTCTCAGTAGCTATCTGTCTCCCAGGTATTTCTTTGTATAAAGAAAGAGAACCCTGTTGCGCGCCCTCTTCAGCCTCATCTTTACTGCATCATCGCTTATGCCTAAGGCTGCACTTATCTGCTTAACTGAAAGATCTTCCTGGTATTTCATAAGTAATAATGCCTTTTCCTCGGGATGAACGAGCTCAAGGATATCCAGCAACTTATCATAGGCGATATCTTCTATGCTTTCATCTGTCTCATCCATTATCTCGGGTATCTCGTTCTCCCTGCTCCATACGGTATACTGCTGCTTATTCTTTTTTCTCAGATAATCTATACAATGATTATAGGTAATGGAATACAGCCAGGAAGAGAAAGACGACCTGTGACTGAAAGATGCAAGCCTCTCATAGGTGTTGGTGAAGATATCTTCTGTAAGCTCCTCCGCAATAATCCTGTTCTTCACCAGACTGTAACACTTATCCAGCACCCTGTGATAGTACCTCCTGTAAAGCATCTCAAAATAAGCCGGCTGCTGATCCTGAGCCACAGCCCTGACAAGCTCATCATCACTCAGAGTATTTGTATTAATATTTTTCATTATCACAAAAAAAACAAAGTTATCTCTAGCTGAGCAATAAAAAAACGTTCTTTATAAAAGAATTTTTATACCTGCTGCTTATTACAGAGTATCCTCTATTTCAGGCAGAAGGACTGAATAAGAAAATAAATTATTATTTATTCCTTCAGGCCTGTTACCTTAGAGTAATCATGCGTCCTAATTCTATATTAACATAGTGATGGACATATTCAATAATTCACAACAAAAAAAAGGCAACCTTATTGCATGGATTGTCAGTGTGCTGATAATCTTAATGCTTATTGCCTCCATGTTACTAATAAGCTGACATAAAGATATCTAATAATTATAACTTAATATGCTGTCAGAAACAGATGAGAAATACAAATATACAATCAACAAGGGCAAAGAGGAACAACAAGCCAGTTAACCCTTCCCTGGGACCTGTCAGCAACCTTGAGCAATACCTGGAGCCCGACTGGTGGAGGAGAATATTCAACTCAATGTACCTCAAGACCGATGCCGATGTCGTGGAGGACAGGAATATCACAAACTTTGAACTCGACCTTTTCACAGGTATACTGGAACTTAAACCCGAACACAGCATTCTTGACCTGGCCTGCGGACAGGGAAGACATTCGCTTGAACTGGCGCGGCGGGGATTTAAACATGTATTTGGGCTTGACCGTTCACATTACCTTATAAACAAAGCCCGCCAGGCTACCCAGAATGAAGGTCTGCCCGTTATCTTCAGGGAGGGTGATGCACGCAAGCTGCCCTATCAGCCCGACACATTCGATATTGTAATGATCCTGGGAATAGCTTCGGCTACTTCGAAAGCATGGAAGATGATATTAAAATCCTGAAAGAAATCATAAGGGTGCTTAAACCTGGGGGTCGCTTCCTTATTGATGTGGCTGATGGTAACTACCTGAAAGATAATTATA
>CAZGUR010000143.1:0-1645 GCA_964529295.1 uncultured Rikenellaceae bacterium
TCACTGTAGTTCTTGAAATTTGACAAATTAAGCCTGCTCAGGTACATGTTTTTTCTGCTTGTTTATTTACAAATTTACTAAATCTTATCGGTACCGGGATATTTCTTTTTCAACAGCTTGTTTAGCAGTATATTCAATTAAGGGTTTAAATAATTATTTTTTTGGGAAATATTTTATTAACAGATGAAAAAAGCTAATTTTGCGGAGCTTTAATAAAATAGACATATAGGCGTAAAAAATTATATAATGGCAAAATCAAATAAGAAGGAAGCAGCAAAAGGAATTGAAGGCGTAGAAGAAACACTGACCAAAACAGAACAGTTTCTCGAGAACAACTGGAAGGCCATTACTTACGGGCTTGCAGTGATAGCAGTAGTAGTAGGCGTGGTATGGATATATAATAAAAGGCTGGATAGTAAAACTGAAGAAGCTCTTTCCCAGATGTATGTGGCGGAGAATTATTTTGCTGCCGACTCCATGAACCTGGCTCTTTATGGCGATGGCAACTATCTGGGTTTTATAGATATTGCTGATGAATACGGTTCCACCAGGCCCGGTAACCTGGCAAACTACTATGCAGGGGTAAGCTTCCTGCGGCTGGGTCAGTTTGAAGATGCTATTGACTACCTGAAAAAATTCAAAAAAAGAGATGAGTCTGTAAGCCCTGTAGCCATAGGCTGCATTGGTGATGCCTATGTGGAGCTTGGGGATACAGACAGGGGTATAGAGTATTACCTGAGGGCCGCCAATTATTCCGAAAACACTTTCTATAACCCCCTTTACCTGTTTAAGGCAGGCCAGCTGCATGAGATTGAGGGCCGCTATGATGAAGCCCTGGATATATACCATAGGATAAAAGACGAGTACCCTGAGAGCTCGGAAGGAAATAATATTGACAAAAATATAGCCCGCGTTAAGGTAATAAGGTAATGGGTACAAAGGATCTTTCAGCATATGACCCCTCCAGGATACCGGCAGCAGATAATATGAAGTTCGGTATTGTTGTATCAGACTGGAATAATGATATAACCTGGAAACTCCTGGAAGGAGCTGTTAACACCCTGAAAAATCATGGTGCCGCTGATGACAATATCCTTATAGAGCATGTTCCCGGCAGCTTTGAGTTGCCTCTGGCCGCACAGCTTCTGAAAGAAAGCAGCGATGTGGATGCACTTATCTGCCTGGGATGTGTTGTACAGGGCGAGACACCCCATTTTACTTATGTATGCCAGGGTGTTACAGAGGGCATCACCCATCTTAATCTCAAATACAGCACTCCTTTTATCTTCGGAGTGCTCACAACGGATACGCTCAGGCAGGCTGCCGACCGTGCAGGGGGAAAGCATGGCAATAAGGGTGATGAAGCCGCTCTGACAGCTATCAGGATGGTGGATCTCCAAAGGAGCCTTAAACAGAAAACCCGGGAGTGACCGGCCCTGTGAATCATTCTAAATATTTCGAACATAAGCAGCAGGTGAATCCAGTACTTGAATACGATCCGTATTGCTTTCCTTTATTGTACTTACTTCAAGTAATTTATCAACTACATTATCTGTAATCTGAGCAGGAACACTAATAGCACTTCTAATCATAGTTATAACTGATTCTTTTTTTGCAAAAACAGGCGTCACCTTCGATGTAGTAG
>CAZGUR010000143.1:1655-8702 GCA_964529295.1 uncultured Rikenellaceae bacterium
CAGGCATGTTTCCCTCAAAATATCTATCCTTTCTTCATCAGATATTATTGAAATTTCACAATTATCCTGGGGTTTCATGGATTTGTTAATTTTAGAATTTTCTAAATCCGTATCTAATCTTTTTCTCCATGATGTGCCTGATTTCAATTGGTCTATAGCTGCAATAATCTGCTCCATTGTTGCAGCATCTTTCTGTTTGCCAATCTTCATACGAGTATCTAAAAACCCTGCAGAAACCGGTGTTTGATATATGAATCCTTTGCCGGGTCTGTCAAGCCTTCCCTGTTCAACCAGTAATTTAACAACACTCTCCGAATCCTGTTCAGGCATTACCAGGTGTACAATTTCTTTTTCAGCAGGAATTGTTATCCTGATTAAACCCAGCTGATCCCTTATATCGTTTCCTGTACCATGGGTAATAACAGGCACACAAATCCCAAGGTCTAATGCAATTTTAGCAAGTTGTTCGCCACTTCCCGGATCTGAAAGCACACATATAACATAGGATAAATGGTCTAGTAAATCATATTCGGGGAAGTTACTCACTATATCTGTGAATGCTTCAAGGTTAAATTCCGGCGGTTCATTGCTGAACTCCATCAATTCCTGCGAAAATAATGTTCCCCTGCCGGGAATATGAAATTCGCCGATATGAATCAATGCATTCATAATTACTTTTGAATTTTCTCTCGGAACAGAAAAACGGAATATCTTTACCGAAGTGCTTTCAAAAGAGGTGTTTTCACCGGGTAAACCAAAGGGTCGCTTCCGAATATATTCTCTTACAATTCTTCCCGTTTCATCGTAAACGGTAACTTCTATCTCCTTTAAAAAGTCGATTAATTTTTCTGCAAGCAATTGATTTACAACACAGGTAATAAGGCTCACCCTGTGTGGTGTATATATGCCTTTAGCCATCTGTGTTCTCCATACTGTCCTGGAAGGAGAAAACACTTTATTTTTTTTCGCTTTGCGTATCTCTTTATCCATTTGTATTTTCCTTTACCTGGTTGTCAATTGAACGTTTTTGTTTTGTATTCTTGTAAATCCCGTATGATAATACAGTAATAATAGGAAAGGCAGAGGCCAGTGCCAGTATTCCAAATCCATCAGAAATGTTCAATGCACCCCCGATACTCAGACCCATTGCCAGAACTAAAGGAACAGTAACAGGCCCGGTAGTTACTCCACCACTATCCCAGGCCATGGCTGTATACTGTTCTTCTCCAAATATTGATAATACCATCAAAAGGATATATGGCGGAATAATTAACCATATTAACGGCAATTCAAATAAAATCCTGGCAAAACCTAAAGTTATACCAATACCAACGCCTATGGATACTATCTGCACAATTTGTTTCTGTTTAATGGCCCCAACAGTTAAATTTTCTACTGTTAAGCCTAATGCATTCAAGGCTGGTTCTGCCAGTGTTGCGCCAAAACCCATTCCAAAAGCAAACAAGAGGACCAGGACCAGGCCCAGCACGGTAAGCTGTTTGCCAAAGAGGGGGGCCTGTGTAATGATATGTTCATACTGTTTATTTGATTGATCAAACCTGCTTTCATCAAATTCAACACGTTTAATACCATTTTGATCATCTACCATATTGAAATAAGTTTTTACCTCTCCCTGCTCCGAAATACCTTTAAACAATAAAGTAGTATCAAAATTGTTAATCATTACACGGTCAATAAACTTGTCTTCTTTGGTAAAAGCCCTGGGTAGTTCACCACCTACTTCGCCTCCAAGGGATGCCAGACCCAAACGGATTCCGGAAGTTAAAAGGGTCATCCCGATAAGTGCAAAAATGATTCCCAGGACAACTTCATCCTTGTATCGGATTTTTTCTTTTAACAGGGCAATCAATACTATTAACAGCAGTAATGTAAGTGGAATAACTGCCCGTACACCGGCTAAAGATTCTTCTTTTATCACCTGCCCGAAATCGTTCGTGGCTATTATGGATTCGCTATTATCGGTACCTGATAATAAATCTCTTTCTTCCGGTGAAGCTTTTGTCTTTATCCAATCCTGAAATGAAATTGTAGTAAAAACAAGCAATTGTTCATCTGAATTCCCGGATAATTCTATAAGAGCAGATTGATATTGTTCGCTGCCTCCGTAGTATGTTATCCTGCTTTCCTGGCTTGCGTGCGTAAAAGCATGTCTTTTTAAATTATCTTCATCACCTAAAACGAGTAGTGCGTTTTCACGGTTCTCTGATGAGAAAAAAGTCTTTGCGTCCACCGGTTCAGGCGTATTAAGATTTATCAAAATTCCCAATGTAAGAACAGCTAAGATCGGGAATGCCGATGCAAGAAGAATAATCCCAAATCCACCACTTGATCCTTGTTTTTTGCTTGACGATCTTGAAACTCCTATTCCTAAGGCAAGGACTAAAGGTACTGTTACTGCCCCTGTTGTAACTGCCCCGCAGTCCCACGCCAGGCCAATAATTTTATTTAGATTCTGGTTATAATAAGCATAGAGAGAGAGTAATATTAAAACAGGTATTATTATGAATATAAATGGTTTAATAGACCAGTTATAATAAAAGCGGAACATTCCTAAGGCAACAGCAATACCAACACCAATACCCACTGACAGAATCAACCAGTTTGAATAAGGTTCCAAAAGCATATACAGAAGAGGAGAATCCCATGCTGTAATCTCTGAACCGGCAGTTCTTAAAGCGCTGATAGCAGGTTCAGCCAGTGTGGCACCAAAGCCAAGTATTAAACCAAAAACAGCAATAACTGATATGCCTACCCGCTGCGGCATTTTTAAACCGACACGCTCACCCAAAGGCATTAAACCTAATATCAGACCTTCCAGAAAAAAGGCAAGACCAAATACAACCAATGCAATTCCCCCGGCTGTACTCAAGGCATTTGCAAGTGGTACGCTTAATATCACTGTTTGAAAAACCACCAGGTACAAAATTATGAACGCCACAGAACTAATCTGTTCCTTAATTCTTGTCCATGCATATTTTAACAGCATAGATAATGATTCGCCAAGTGGTATTTTTATCCTCTTTCTCATATTTTTTTCAGGTTTCGTTACTTTAAATATACTGCATTTTTCTTTATAACTATAAATATTTTTTGGTCAGTCTTTTGGCATCAACACTGCATAAATGATAATTATTCGCCAGTTAAAAATTTTTAACAAGCCGAATATACAAATATTTTCATTTAGCTTCTCCTGTTGCAGAGGCTGTTATACGGACAGTACCTGCATTTCTGTATATCCCCTGTCATTATTATATCCCGCTTATGATCAAAGATATCTGATACAAGCTGCTTCAGCCCTTTTACAAAACTGTCGCGTATAGGTATATATGAGCTGACAGTGCCCTTATGCTCACCCTTCTTTATACTGAAGAAGTCTGAGAAATCATCACTGAAGATCTTTCGTACAGGGTAGAGTGAGGGTCTCAGGTCTGTCCCAGCATTATTCTGCATGAATAATTCACAATAAAGAAGGGTCTGGAAAGCAGCACTGTTCCTGCTGCGGTAATCATAATCGAACAGGGATTCCAGCCAGCTGATATCAACACTGTCGCCACCCGACTTATAATCCAGCACCCTGTGCACACCGCCGCTTAAATCCACACGGTCAATAGTACCCCCCACCAGCACCTTTCTTTCACTGCCGTTTACCTGGCAGTCCAGTTTCCCGGGATAATTCTTTTCGAGGGATATAATATCAAAGGGTGTATGTCTTTTATCTGCCATGATAATCTGCCATGCCATCTTTTCAATTATACTGGTAACCACCAGGTTTTTGCCCTTTATCTCAGCGCGGGCACCCTTCATGAACAGTCTCCTAAAAGCCTCCTTTACCAGTCCGGCTATCCTGTCCCTGTCATCCCCAATAAGGTCGAGTCGACTACGATCAAGAGCAAGGCCTGTGTAAGGTTCATAAAGCTGTTTCATCACTTCATGCAGTATATTGCCGAAGGTAAGAGTATCAACTTCCTCAAGCAGTTCCTCAGCTTCCTTTATGCCCGCTATATACTTATAATAAAACTTCATATTACAGCTGATCCATGTATTTATCCCACTGGGCGATAGTGGTCTGGCATGGCTTCCGGAAAGAAAAGCTGACTCAAAGGCATCATTAATAGCTTCCGTGCGTTTTATTGAGTCTTTCACTTTTGCAGGCGGCAGTATTCTGAAGCCTGTGCCTTTAAAACCGGTATCATAGCTCCGGTCATATTTGAGCTGCAGCAGGAAGCGGCTCATCTCACCGCTGCGGGTACCGTCGGTGCTGCTGTTATATACAAATGATACATTTTCAGCCCTTTGCAGCAGCCTGTAAAAATAATATGCATATATCGAATCGGAATGCCTGATAGTAGGCAGGCCAAAAGCCTCCCGCAGGTTATATGGTATATAGGAGTTACCCGATTGCGATTCTGGCAGGCATGCTTCATTGGCTGAAAGGAAAATAATATTCCTGAAATCAAGAGAGCGGGTCTCAAGTATCCCCATCACCTGTATGCCCTGCAGGGGCTCACCGCTGAATGGTATTATCAGCTTGCGCATCATCCTGTCTGTAAGCCTGGAATACAGCTCAATACCCAAATCCATACCTGAATCCTCAATTATCATACCCAGCTGGTTAAGGGGCAGAAGAAGGCTGTAGATATATTCCTGCTGAAGGGTAAGGACTGAGCTTCTGCCCTCTTCTTCAAGGTCTTCAGTATTCAGCAGGTCAATAATATAGTTAAGTATATCGCGAAGGTATGTCCTGTTATTGAAATCATTTCCAAAGATACGTTCAAAAAGCCCGTTAGACAGCAGGGAGTCACGGTCTATCCTGAGGACGGACTGACCACCACCGAAGCGGGCGGAGAGGCCGGCTTCATCGTCTTCCTCAACTCGCAGCCCACGGCGGATGTGACCATCGGTCTGTCGTCATAAGATTTTTCTGCTTAATGGTTTTCAGGAGTTCCCTGGTATCAGCGGGATAATGAAAGGCTATATACTGATGCTGCAATATATTGATAACATCATTATAGTAGAAAGCTGTCATACCCCCGCTATCACTTTTGTTCTTATGCATTCTCAGCAGCTGGTGCACCAGGCTGTAGACAGGTGTCTGAAACAGGGGATATCCCATTGTAACATTGACCTTGTCTGCTGATTCCGGCAGGCTGTTAAGCACAGGGGTCAGCAGGTTCTCATCAGCCAGTATTATGGCTGTCTCATTGGGATCATCACCCGTATCCTTTCCCTCAAGCAGGGAAGGTAAAAGCTTGGCCTGTGCCACATCGGAGGGAGCAGAATACACCTTAAGCGAACAGTCCCGCGACCTTCCCGGCTCAATATCATTCTCAGCAGGATAAGCGGATATATTCTGCCTGATAAAATACCCGGCCTCATGATCGGGGTCATCGACCCATAGTGGATCATAATCCCAGTAAAACTTAGCCCTGCCTTCTTTATACAGCTGTTCCAGTATCACCTTTTCACATTTATTCAGGGCATTGAAACCCACAAAATGGAACATTGGCGTATCGGTACACCACCGGCTGCCTGCTGAACTTACAAGACCGGCCTGCTCACGCAGTATCATTCCCTCATAGGCAAGGCCCCTGCTTCTCAGTGAGTCCGTGAAAGATGAATATACCTCCGGCAGTATCTCCCATACAGACAAAAAATCAGATTTCTCATCCGTCATATTTGAAGCATCAAAATTAATCCAGAACTGCCTGATTATTCTCAGCACCTCCTCGCTCAGTGATCCGAACTTCCGGTCTATCTCCTTAAGATCCGCCAGGTTACTGAACAGCAGCCGGGGGTCAACAAGGTATTTATCAATATCATCAAAATCATTAAGCAGCATCTCTCCCCAGAAATAAAACTCATCAAAAGACTCCCTGCCCTTACCGGCTTTCAGATAGCTGGTATACAGTTCATACACCAGCTGCAGTGTCCCGGCCTGCCTTAGCTCACTCTGACCCTTTATAAGGCTGCTTACCGATTGCAGTGAAGGCATAAACAGGGGCCTGTCTATCAGCTCCGCCATGTATTTCCTGAAAAAAAGTATCGAGCGGTTATTGGGAAACACTATACAGTGATCGGCCAGGCCGCTGCCATAGCTATCCAGCAGTTTTGATGCTATATCTTTTAAAAAAATCCTCATTACGCATTGTTTTTCTTATACAGCCTTCCCTGCCATGTATCCAGTTCCTCCAGTCTCTGTTCAAAAAGCCTTACCATCTCTTCCGACCTCAGGCGGCCCCATCCCGGGTTTTTTATCATCCCCGGCTTTGACTCACCCGTAAATCGTTCCACAATAATACCCGGGTCCAGCCTTTCCAGGAATTGAATAAAAAACTCCCTGTACTCTTCCCATGTGAACAGTTCAAAATCCCCGGGCCTTATCCTGTATTCCTTTTCCATTGCCGTACCTTCTATTATCTGCAGCTGGTGAAACTTAAGGGTTTTAAGAGGCAGTCCTGATATTATCGCGGCCTGATTCATCATATCGCTGCGCAACTCACCCGGCAGACCGAAGATAAAGTGAGCACCAGTGTTTATCCCCCTTGCCGCTGTTTTTTCTATGGCTGTCCTGGAACACTCAAAATCATGTCCCCTTTTTATCCTTTCAAGCGTTCTGTCATAGCATGATTCCACACCGTATTCAACCGACAGGTAATGATCCGCAGCAATGGTTGACAGATAGTCCAGCAGTTCATCGCTTACACAGTCGGGCCGGGTCCCTATTATCAATCCTGTGACTCCCGGGTATGCCAGGGCCTCTTCGTATCTCATTTTCAGGGTGTCAAGGGCGGCATAGGTATTGGTATATGACTGGAAATATGCCAGGTAGCCCACCGGCTTTTTGTAGCGCCTTGCATGAAACTGTATCCCTTTCTCAAGCTGTTCGCTGATGCTGCTGTCAGGATTGCAGTATGATGGACTGAAAGCGTCATTGTTACAAAAGCTGCACCCGCCTGTTCCCACTGTGCCGTCGCGGTTGGGACAGGTAAACCCTGCATCAAGACTCAGCTTCTGCACCCTGCCCCC
>CAZGUR010000144.1:0-4747 GCA_964529295.1 uncultured Rikenellaceae bacterium
ATGGCCGTACCTTTCGTGATCCCCCGTAAAGTCTATCGAGACTGCCAGGGCGGTGAACGACACCCTTCCGCTGGCAGATGCACTGAACACCCTGGGCAACCTGTATAAAGATATGCTGCTGTTCAATGAGGCCATCGACTCATATTTCGATGCACTTGAACTGTGGGAGTTAAAGAAAGATACAAACGGACTGGCCATTGCCTATGGTTCAATAGCCTTAATGTATTTCTACCAGCAGGAATATGACAGGGCCCTGGAGTTCAACCTTAAGAAGTTGCCGGTATCAGAGCGCATGGGGGACCTGTGGGAGCAGAGCAAAACACTCAATAATATATCACAGATATATACTGCACAAAACATGCACGACAGTGCACTCTTATACCTGAGGCAGTCGCTGCAACTGAATAAAAAAATGAACTTCAGTTCCGGCATCTCCTCTGCCTGCCATAATATTGCTTCGGCATATTCCCTTAAAGGTGAGCTGGACTCAGCATTTCATTATATCTCACTCTCCCTGGACCTGGCAGAAAAGATAAACGATCCCGAGATTGTTAATTACCTTGTTACACTGGGGCGCATCCAGAGAAGAATGAGGAATTATAATGATGCCATGGATAGTGCACTTAAAGCTTATAATATGGCAGAGTCCCGGAAAGAACCGATAGCCCTCGCCTCTGCTGCCGGACTGCTAAGTGCCCTGTACAGTGAAACAGGGCGTAAAGATCTGGCATATGACTACCTGAAAGAGTACCATACAATCAATGACAGCATAAGCAATAATGAATTCCTGAAAAAAATAACCAGGCTTGAGATACAGAATGAGTATGACAGGAAACAGGAAGCAGCTGAATTCGAGCACAAACAGGAACTGATGCTGCGAGAAAACAGGATCAGGCAACAAAAGCAGTATGTGAGAGGACTGGTCATCCTGGTAATCCTGCTGGCAGTAATTTCCCTGTTCTACATAAGGAACACCCGGCTCAGGGCCAGGTATGAACGCATCAACCTGGAACAGAGATTGTTGAGAGCACAGATGAATCCACATTTTATCTTTAATTCCCTCTGTGCCATCCAGGATCTTATACTGTCCGGCCAACCTGAGAAAGCCAATACCTTCCTGGTAAAAATTGCAAGCCTGATGCGCAATATACTTGAAAACTCCAGGGAAGAATTCATACCCCTGGAAAAAGAGATAGAAACACTGAAACTATACCTGGATGTTCAGCAACTGAGATTTGAGTCGGGATTTGAATATAATTTCAATATTGACAGCCATATCGACCCGGAAAATATATCAGTCCCACCCATGCTGGCCCAGCCATGTCTGGAAAATTCTGTTGAACACGGTCTGCTGCCTGGAAAGAACGGTGGTGAAATTGAGGTATCCTATACAATAGAGGACAGAGTTCTCAAACTGGAAGTAACTGATAACGGGATTGGCAGGAAATTATCCGGAAGGGAGAAAAAAGGAGAGGATATTAAAAAACAATCCATCGCCACAACAGTGATACAGGAAAGGCTGGATTTCTTCAGAAAAAAAATGAAAATAAAGAGTATTGCATACGATATCAAAGACCTTAATGAAAATTCAAACACCCCTGGTACAAAAGTGACCATAATGATGCCTTTCAGAAAGGTTTTTGCATGATAAACACATATGATGAAGGTTGTAATAGTTGATGATGAAGCTTCTGTCCGCAATTCAATTTCTACTATCCTCAGTGATAAATATCCTGCTATTGAGGTAGCTGCAACTGCAGCCTCGGTGGAGGAAGGGTATGCGCTTGTCCGGGAACACCGGCCCGATCTTCTCTTTCTTGATGTTGAGATGCCTGATGGTACCGGTTTCGACCTTTTGAAAAGGATCTCATCAATAAATTTTAAGGTAATATTTATTACAGCACACCAGGAATATGCCCTCGGCGCTATTAAGGTGAGTGCCCTGGATTTCGTTTTAAAGCCCTTCGGCACCAATGATATTTGCAATGCTGTGGATAAGGCCATACACCTTATCAATACAGAAGAAGAGCAATTAAAGCTAAAAACACTGCAGGCAAACCTGGAAGACAGGAAAGTCCTGAGGAGGATAGTGCTGCCCACTTCAGAAAACCTGCACATTGTGGAAATAAAAAACATTATAAGAGCTGAGGCAGACAGTAACTATACCCGCTTTTTACTTTCTGACGGCAAAACGATAATGGTATCACGCACCATAAAGGAATTTGACAGCCTGCTCTCAGGCTCCGGAATGGTGAGGGTTCACCAGTCGCACCTGGTCAATATCGCCTGGGTCGACCGTTTTGTAAAGCGTGACGGTGGCTACCTCCTGCTAAAGGATAATTCCAAAATCCCTGTCTCACAAAACCTGAGGAAAAAGGTTATCCAGGCATTAAACGACTCTCTTTACGACTGATCTTTAAATAATACTATAATTCTCACAGGGGAAACATCGCCTTAATTGTCGCGGTTAATAACTGACCAATACTATAATTCTCACCCCCGATACTAAGTCATCCCCGGCAGATACTAATATGCACTGTTATATCTTTTCAAGGTGTTCTAATTTTAAAAGAAAAAAGGACAGTGTTATGAAAACCAGGACAATTATTGCTATCGTTATTGCTGCTTTTCTTCTTTCCACCCCGGATGCAAACTGCCAGGTAAAGATCAACCTGAAAAAGAGAATAAAAAAGGAAGCTGACAAGCGGGCAAATGAAAAGACAGAAAAAGGAGTAAAGAAGGGTTTTGATGTGCTTGAGGAAGGTGTCAAAGGACTGCTGACCGGAGAGGACAGTGTTAAGGTTGCCCGACAGCAGGCTGGAAACCAGGGGAATGTGCAGGGGCAGGTCGCCGGTGCAGGAGATGCAGGCCAGATCGCAGGTACAGGAAATGCAGGCGCGCCTGCAGGTGACATGAATACAAGCAAAGCCCTAACACTTAACTGGAGTAAGTATGATTTTGTCCCGGGCGACAAGATAATCTTCGAGGACAACCTCACCGGGGAGGAGAACGGGGAGTTCCCCTCAAGATGGGACCTGGTGAAGGGAACGGTTGAAAATGCAGAGTTCGGAGGGGAAAATGTAATCATGTTCAGGGGCGGTAATCCAACAATAATACCATATCTGAAAAACCCTGATAAAGACTATCTCCCTGATGTTTTCACTGTTGAATTCGATCTCTATCTTCCGAACAATTCATTAGAAGTGCTCTTTTATGACAGGAAAAACCAAAGTCCCCCAAGAGGAGGATCAAACCTTGATATCTGGTCTCAGAACATGGACCTGGGCTCCGCTAAAAGCAAATTACCGGGTAATGGATCAATAGCAAAGAGATGGGCACATATATCTATAGCCTACACAAATGGTAAACTGAAAGCATATATTGACGAAACCAGGCTCATTAATATACCCCATGCCGGTTTCAACCCAACAGGAATATCATTGTATTCATATCACGCAAATGCCGATAATCCGTTTTTTATCAAAAACTTCAGGATAGCAGAAGGAGGAGTTAAGTACTATGACCGCTTCCTGCAGGATGGAAAGATCGTTTCCAACGGTATACGTTTCGATGTCGGTAAAGCAACACTGCGTCCCGAATCGATGGGAGTACTTAACGAGATATACACAATGCTGGAAGAGCATCCTGATGTCAATGTTAGCATAGAGGGACATACTGACAACGATGGTGATAATGACCTGAACCAGAAACTCTCTGAGGACAGGGCCAAAACCGTTATGAAACAGCTTGTATCCATGGGTATCTCAGCCGACCGTTTAACTTCAAAAGGGTATGGCGAATCCAAACCTGTAAACACAAATGCAACACCCGAAGGGAAAGCGGAGAACCGAAGGGTAGAGTTCGTCAGAACCAACTGAATTAACAAGCAATGAATTTTAAGTCAACCAGACATTATGGGGAGAGGCTGAAAACCGCGAACCCGGTTTCTCCCCATTTTAAAGATCAGAACAGAAACTTAAATCTTATATTATCATGAATACCAGATTAACGGCAATAGTAACAAGCCTGCTGCTCTTATTACAGCCCTCTGTCTACAGTCAATTATCCTTCAGGGCTGAGATGATAAATGTCCAAAATGGAAAAGAAACAGTTTATCAACTTCAATCTATGGGAGATAAGTACCGGTACGACTTCGAGGATGGCGGGATGAAGGGCACTGTAATCGTTGACCAGGAAAAAGGTAAAACAGCCATCCTGCTGCCGGATGAGAAATTTGTACATTATACTGATATTCATTCCTCCATGAGCCTTATGAATGACCCCTGCCAGGCTTTCCTGTACTCGAAATCTAGATATGAAGAAAAAAAGACCGGCAAAGAAAACATCGCAGGATTTGATTGCAACAAAAGTGAACTCTATGCCTCTGATCAGTTGGTTTTTACTGCATGGTACTCTGAAGATCTGGGCTTCCCCGTAAGGCTGGTGAATGAGATGGCTGATGATACCTATATGGAACTCAGGGATATTAAAAAGGAGGATATCAGTGATGAAATTTTTACTGTTCCGGATGATTATGTCGAAGTAGACAGGAAAATGCGGCCTATAATTCCCGAGCCGCCAGCACCGGTGTCATGGAATAAGATTGAGGTCTCAATTCCCGTAAAAGGGGAATATAAAAGAGGGGACCTTCTGTCGTTTACAGTACCCGAGAGCAAGCACTACAAATTGATACTTAACAATAATACCGATAACCCTGCCAAGATAATCAGGATAGGGATGCGCGACG
>CAZGUR010000144.1:4757-6934 GCA_964529295.1 uncultured Rikenellaceae bacterium
AGCTTCCGGATGATGAGCAGGGTCCACTCAGTTACAGGACCAGGCGCCTTTATGGTGGTGAATCATCCACCAATGTATACAGCTGGACGGCCGGTGATGAAAAACTGATCCAGGTTCACGAGGGTGTCATAAATATTGAAATTATTCCTGAAAACAGATGAAGAAATAATCCACTTGTAATGAAAAAGCTAATCCTCCTTTGTGTTACCAGCCTGCTGGTAATCCCGGTGTTCTCCCAGTTCACTGCAAAGATGCATTTTACCAGCATGGGACAGGAACGTGTATTCACAGTTTATTCCACTGATGCCGCCTACCGTTATGAATTCAGTGAAAATGGTGTGGAAGGTGTCATTATAGCAAAAAAAGGATCCCCGGAAGTGATCATACTGATGCCGCAGCAAAAAATGGCAATGAAAGGTTCTGCTACTGATCCCATGAGCATAGGCAATGATCCTGTTGCCTCATTTAGCCGGTACCGGGATCAGGGAATAACAAAAGTGGAGGGTGAGGAAACTGTTAATGGCATCGCCTGTGTCCGTTCAGTGCTATACAGTAAAGATAATCCAGACCAGAAAATGTATACCGTTTGGACTTCCGGTAAATACCAGTTCCCGATTAAACTTATCAATCATATCAGCGGATCGGACGATGCAACAATGGAGCTTAAGGAAATAGGTCCCTGGACCCCCGATGCAAAAAGCTTTGAGATACCAGCGGGCTACAAAGTGATGGGTATGCCAAAGATGTGAATAAACCGGCGATCTTCCTTTCATTAATAATTTATTACATTAGTGGCAAATAAAACCACTACCTATGAAAAAAATATTGCCCCTTATTTTTATGCTGTCTCTTTTTTGTCAGGCACCCGCTCAAAAACCTGACAGCAGACTGAAAGGAATTGAAAAAGAATTCGAAGAAGTACTCGAAACCTTTAAGGTTGCCGGATTTGCCGTAGCGGTAGTTGAAAAGGATAGGATTATTTTCTCTGAAGGTTTTGGCTACCGCGATTATGAAAACAAAATACCTGCGGATGCAAATACCCTTTTCGCAATTGGCTCTTGTACCAAGGCATTTACAAGCTCGCTAATAGGGATGCTAGAGAAAGAGGATAAATTATCGCTTGATAAAAGTCCTTCAGATTATATCCAGGGTTTCAGTTTCTCAAGCGATGAAATGAACAGCTCAGTTACCATCAAGGATCTGATGAGCCATAGCACGGGTCTTCCAAGGCATGATTTCTCATGGTATTACTTTCCGGCTGAGTCGAAAAAAAGCATGCTGATGAGAGTGGCCCACCAGGAACCTTTCGCCGGAGTAAGGGAGCAATGGTACTATAATAACTTCATGTTCCTCGCACAGGGAGTAATAGTTGAAGAAATAACAGGTAAAAGCTGGGAAGACAATGTAAGGGAAAGAATATTCAGTCCCCTTGGAATGAACCGTTCCAACCTTTCGATTGATGAACTTGAAAAAAGTGATAACGCTGCATATGCCTATCAGCTGAAAGACAGTGCAAAGATAGAAAAGGTGGATTATTACCGCATAGCAAAAATGGCTCCGGCCGGCAGCATAAACAGCAGTGTTAATGAAATGTCAAAGTGGCTTATTACATGGATAAACGGAGGGAAGCACATGGATAAAGAGATAATCCCTTCAGGCTTCGTTAATAAGGCCATATCATCCCACATGGTTGTATCAGCAGCTCTTCCCGGTAAGGACAGACCGGGACTGTTTCTTAATAATTATGGTTATGGCTGGTTTATAAGCTCTTATAAAGGGCATTACAAGGTGGAACACGGAGGCAATATTGATGGGTTTTCAGCCAGCACCTGCTTTTTCCCGGGCGACAGCATAGGGATTGTTGTCCTGGCAAACCAGAATGCCTCGCCGGTTCCTTCGGTAGTGCGTCACATTATATCGGACAGAATGCTGGAAGTGGACAGGGACAACTGGATTGAAATAGCTAAAAAACAAATTGATGATGCAAGGCAGGCACAGGCCAAAGCACAATCATCAGCTGATTCTTTAAGGAAGGAAGGGACAAAACCGTCACATCACTTAAATGAGTATACCGGAACATATGCAAACAAAGGCTATGGCTCATTTGATCTTAATCTTGTTAATGATTCACTCTATGCCACATTCCCTCGTATAAAATACTGGTTGAAACACTATCA
>CAZGUR010000144.1:6944-8684 GCA_964529295.1 uncultured Rikenellaceae bacterium
GATAAGGGGATTGACACTAACCAGACACAGCTCAAGATAAACTTTTCAACCGGTGATAACGGTGATATCACAGGTTTTTATATTAAGATGGAACCTGCACTTGATCCCTTGTTCTTTAAACGCACACCCGAAATTGTTGAGGTAGATAAGGAAACACTGGAATCATTTACCGGCGATTACGATCTTATGGGTACTGCGATTAAGGTCTATATTAAAGGTGATGACAGCTTGTTTGTCCTGGTACCGGGACAGCCTGAATATGAGCTGATACCGGTTGGAGATAATAAATTCAATATAAAGATACTTGACGGATACAGTGTTCAGTTTGTAAGAGAAAACAATAAGACTACCGGCTTGAAGTTTATTCAGCCTAACGGCGTGTTTGCTGCAGATAAAAAATAAAAAAATATTATTAAACAGAATTTAAACTGACGGTAATAAAAATAATTAAGCTATACTTGTAAAAACCAGACTTCATGTTTTTCAGGTATACCCGATCTTTAATAGTTATTTTCCTTCTGATTATTGCCCTGCTTAATTCATGCGAAAATGAAATTGTTTTACCGGAGCAGGATAATACGCCACTTAATATCAGCAGGGAAGATGTATCTGTTTCCGTAGCTGTTAACTTCACGGATGAAAACCTTTCTGCCACATCATCTCTGTCATTCGGTAACGGCAGGGACGCCGCACTTATAATCATTGAGTCCGATGAGGCGTGGACGGCCAACACAGACAGTGAATGGCTGGCACTGACTGCCGGCTCGGGAGATGCCGGATCAACAGGCATACTGGCCGGCACACAAATAAATGAATCGGTACCCAGGGAAGGAACCATCAGCATCACATCCGGCAGCCGTGAGCACAGAATAACAGTGAGGCAGATGGGTGCCCCTGTGATAACGCTGACGGTTAATGATGTCTCATTCCGGATGATGCTGGTTGAGAGTGACACCTTTATGCTGGGCGATGAGAGTCTCTACGGCAGCACGCCGGCTCATGAAGTAAGCCTTTCTGCTTACTATATCTGCGAAACGGAGGTGACAAACGAACTATGGTATGCCGTAATGGGTAGCCTTCCCTATGATAATATTGAGGAATATGCCGGCCACACTGAATATTCCATGATGCAACATCCCCTTACCGCAGCAACCTGGGATGAGATAAACGATAACTTCCTGGCAGACCTGGATACTCAAACAGGCTTCGCTTTCCGGCTGCCTACTGAAGCCGAATGGGAATTTGCAGCCATGGGTGGTAAATACAGCAATGGTTTTGATTATGCAGGCAGTGATGAACTGGATGATGTGGGGTGGTACGACCAGAACTCAGAAGGCGAAAAACACAAGGTGAAACAGTTAATACCCAATGAGCTGGGACTGTATGATATGAGCGGCAATGTAAGTGAGTGGTGTGGCGACTGGTACGAAAACTACTACTCCACCGATAACACCCATAACCCCACCGGTCCTTCCACAGGCAATGAGAAAGTTGTCCGGGGGGGCAATTATACAAGTATGGTAATGTTCGATGTAGGTGAATGCGGTGTTAAATACAGGAGCTACCTTATACCCTCATGTTATAACGGATGCTGGGGTGATACCGGCGATCCCGATGAACCCATATGCTTCCGTTGCAGACCCGTAGGTTTCAGGTTTGTGATGCCATTATAAAATATGCTAAACCATGAAAAAGGCATGAAAAAAACCATTTTAATAATATGCTTACTCCTCCTCCTGC
>CAZGUR010000145.1:0-8401 GCA_964529295.1 uncultured Rikenellaceae bacterium
ACAATTGTGATTATGCTACCTTACACCGTAATCTTGGGATTGCTTACTGGAACACCGTTGGTGAGGGACAAAAAGCCCGAAAGGCATTCCTTAAAGCTATCGAACTATCACCGGATGATATGAGAATAAGGTATGAATATGATCAGTTAAGAAAAAAACTCAATGATAGACCCGGTGAACGCCTGGACAGCCTGCTGAAAATTAAAAACCAGATTAGCTCCCGTGACGATTTTTCAGTGGAACTGGCGGCACTGCTTAACTTCGATGGCAGGTATCAGGAGGCCCTGGACATTCTGGAGAGCAGGGTTTTTCACCCATGGGAAGGCGGTGAAGGAAAAGTATTAAAGCAATACACCTATTCCTGCCTGAGGCTTGGTCAGTCAGCTTTGAAAAATAATGATCCGCAGAAAGCACTTGACTATTTTAATAAGTCGATCGATCCCCCTGATAATCTTGGTGAAAAATACCATCCCCTGCAGGCAGTTGCACATATCAATTACTGGAAGGGCATAGCATATAAGTCGCTTGGAGATGAAAAGAATGCAAAACAGTGTTTTATAAAAAGTACCGCCGAGGAAGGTGATTTTATTGATATGGCTGTAAGCGCATATTCAGAATTATCGTATTACAAAGCACTCTCCCTGCTTGAGCTTGGCAAGGAAGAAGAGGCAGGCCTGCTTTTAACGGAACTCAAACAATATGGTGAAGAAAAACTGAATGAGAAAGCCCGGATCGACTATTTTGCTACATCACTACCACTCTTACTGGTTTTTGAAGATGACCTGCAAAAACGCAGCGATATTGAAGCCTGGTATCTAATAGGGCTTGCCGAAAAAGGAATGAGGAAAAATGATATAGCCGACAAGATCTTCAAGGAGATATTAGTCCTTGACACTATGCACACAGGAGCAAATGATTTTTTGGAAAATTAAGCCTATGAGTACAATTACTTCTTACCATATTACTTATCTACATTTATTAACTTTGGGAATACACTGGGAAACGATATGAAAGCAAAAGTAATTTTTTTTTCTACTCTAATTTTAACACTGGTCGCATACTCCTGTACAGGGAAAAAGACAAAGGATAAACCGAATATATTATTTATTATTGCAGATGATCTGGGATACAAGGATTTGAGCTGCATGGGGAGCGACTTTTATGAAACACCCAACATTGATCGGATAGCCAATGAGGGAATGTTTTTTACCGACGGGTATGCAGCCTGCCAGGTATGCAGCCCATCCCGGGCAAGCCTGTTCTCAGGTAAGTTCCCTGCAAGGCATGGTGTAACCGATTGGATTGGAGCCAGAGCCGGAGAGGAATGGAGTGAGGCCGGGACCAATACCCTGCTGATACCTCCGGAGTACAACCGGCACCTGGCACATAAATATATTACTCTTCCTGAAGCCTTAAAGGAGGCCGGTTATCTTACCTTCTTTGCCGGCAAATGGCACCTTGGTGGTAAAGGTTCCTGGCCCGAAGATCATGGTTTTGATATTAACAGAGGGGGTTGGGATGTTGGAAGCCCAAAGGGGGGATTTTTTGCTCCCTGGAATAATCCCACCCTCGAAAGTGGCCCCGATGGCGAAAATCTTTCAATGCGCCTTGCCCGGGAAACAGTTGACTTTATTAAAGCAAATAAAGACAGCTCATTTTTTGCCTGTCTATCATTTTATGCTGTTCATGCACCTATCGAAACCACCCGTGAGAAGTGGGCTAAATATCGTCAGAAAGCCGAAGGTCAGGGTATTTATGAGTCCGGATATGAAATGGCAGAGCGTCTGCCCATAAGAACAATACAGGATAATCCGGTTTATGCCGGGTTGATAGAAACAATGGACGATGCAGTTGGTGTGGTATTAAATGCATTAAAAGAGCTTGGACTGGAAGATAATACCATTGTTATATTTACCTCTGATAACGGAGGAGTTGCTTCCGGGGATGCTTACTCAACCTCGAACCTGCCGCTGCGGGGCGGAAAGGGATACCAGTTTGAAGGTGGTATTCGTGAGCCGTACTTTATTAAAGTACCGGGACTCACGGATAAGGGATTATCGTGTAGTACCCCTGTTTCGGCTGTCGATCTGTACCCAACAATTCTGGACCTTGCCAATCTTGAATTACGCCCTGAAGAACATTCTGATGGGGTAAGCCTGTTGCCATTGTTGAGAGGAGACTCAATTCCATTGAGGCCACTTATCTGGCACTATCCGCATTATGGAAACCAGGGTGGCGATCCCGTGTCGATTATCCGTTTGGGTGAGTGGAAACTAATTCATTATTACGAAACCGGCGCTGAAGAGCTGTATAACCTGAATGATGACATTGGGGAACAGAGTGACCTTTCAGAGAAAAACCCCGAACTGGTAGCTGATCTGCATAAGCAGCTTTTTGAATACCTGGAATCTGTAAATGCAAAGTTCCCTTCAAATGAGCCTGGTTATGATCCTGCTAAAGCTGAGAAACTCAGAAAATACAGGGAGGAAACGCTCTTGCCGTCGCTGGAGAAAGAGAGGATGTATCTACTGTCAAAGGATTTCGACCCAAAAAATAACTGGTGGGGAAGCAAAGTGAATATTGATTGACCCCGATTTCATTATCTGACTATTATCAGGTTACTGGCAGGATAATAACGAAAGCCAGACTATTATTAAAGATCGAACTAAAAAGAACAGGAATCATGGAAAAAAGTTGGACCTCAAAAGGGATAATTATCCTTATTACCCTTTTTCTCCTTGCTGCAATAAACGGAAGTTGCTCAAAGAAGGAAGTTACAGAAATTGATCTGTCCGGGGAATGGAAATTTCAAATGGATAGTACTGATGTGGGCATTACCGAAAAATGGTTTGCTTCAGATCTGGCAGAAACAATTGAACTGCCGGGCTCCATGCCATTAAGAAAAAAAGGAAATCCTGTAGGTTATAATACCATCTTTACCGGTCATACATGGAAGGGATATGAAGAGGGGAAAGAATGGTACGACGATCCTAATTATAAACCCTATTTAGGTGATGATAAGTTCAGATACCCCTTCTGGCTGATATCTGATTATTATTATACAGGGGCAGCATGGTATCAGAAAGAGGTTAATATCCCAGAAGATTGGTACGGCAAACATATCGAGCTTTTATTGGAGCGCTGCCATTGGGAAACCCAGGTTTGGGTGAATGACAATTACATGGGATTACAAAATGCCCTGGGAGTACCTCATCGCTATAATGTTGGCAAGCACCTACAGCCGGGAAAAAACACTATTACAATCTGTGTAGACAATCGTGTGAAAGATATTAAGGTGGGAGATGATGCGCATAGTGTAAGTGATAACACCCAAAGCAACTGGAATGGTATTGTAGGTGAATTAAAGCTTTTTCAAAAGGATCCCCTTTTTATTTCAAACGTTCAGATCTTTCCCGATGTTGAAAACAAAAGTGCCAGGGTGGAAGTGGAAATAGCTAATGATACAGAAAACCGGCAGACCGGTATACTGAAAATTTCGGCAAAAAGCAGCTCAGCTGATTCACCCCGGGAAATTGCAGAAATAAGTTCTGAATTTATGGCCGGCAGCACCTTAAACAGGATAATTACTAACTACCCGATGGGTGATGATGTACGTTTATGGGATGAATTTAACCCTGATCTGTATGAACTAAGTGTTGAACTTACCTCAGATACTTACAGTGACATATGGCATGGAACCTTTGGCATGCGCGACTTTCATGTGGAAGGAAAAAGCTTTGTAATCAATGGTCGCCCGGTCTTTCTCAGGGGAACACTGGAATGCGCAATTTTCCCGAAAACAGGCTTCCCTCCCACTGATCTTGAATCGTGGAAACAAATCATAAGAATATGTAAGGACCATGGCTTAAACCATATACGCTTTCATTCATGGTGTCCTCCAAAAGCTGCATTTGAGGCCGCTGACAAACTTGGGTTTTATTACCAGGTGGAGGCCTCGGCCTGGACTAAAGTTGGAGATGGTGATCCTATAGATAGGTGGATATATGATGAAAGTGAACGTATGGTGGCAGAATATGGCAATCATCCCTCATTCTGTTTAATGGCATATGGTAATGAACCACATGGAGAAAACCATATAGCTTACCTTACTGAATTTGTTAAGTACTGGAAAGGCAGGGATTCACGCAGGGTTTATACCACTGGTGCTGGCTGGCCTTTAATACCGGAAAATGATTATCATAATACAGCCAGTAAAGTTCGCATTCAGGGATGGGACCAAAACCTGAACAGTATTATTAACAGTGAACCACCGCGCAGCGACTATGATTGGGAAGATGCCTTAAACCACCTGGCAGCGACTATGGTCAGCCATGAGATTGGTCAGTGGTGTGTCTATCCTGACTTCAGTGAGATACCAAAGTATGATGGAGTATTGAAAGCTACCAATTTTGAGATATTTCAGAAGAGCCTTGAGGCACACGGAATGCTTCATCTGGCTGATGATTTTGTCAAGGCATCAGGCAAATTGCAGGCTTTATGCTATAAAGCGGATATTGAAGCTGCCCTCAGAACAAAAGGATTTGGCGGATTTCAATTGTTGGACTTGCACGATTTTCCCGGACAGGGAACGGCCCTGGTTGGTGTGCTGGATCCTTTCTGGGATGAAAAAGGCTATATTTCTCCTGAAGAGTTTCGTCAGTTCTCAAATGAAACAGTGCCTTTAGCAAGGTTTAAAAAGATGATTTTTACCAGCGACGAAAAAGTGGCTTGTGATATTGAAGTGGCTCATTATGGAGCAAAAGAGCTAAAAGGTGTTTTGCCAGCGTGGAAAATCATTGATAATGACGGTGAAATAATAAAAGAAGGAGTATTTAACAAAACAGATATCTGCTGGGGACATAACATTAAGCTTGGTTCAATCAACGAAAATTTTACGGTTGTAAAAGCCGCTAAATATCAATTACAGGTAGATGTAGCCGGTTACGTAAATACATGGGATTTCTGGGTATTTCCATCGGAATTACCTGTGGTTGAAGATGAGATCATGGTGGTTTCAACTTTGAATGAAAAGGCTATATCTGCTTTGAATAACGGTGGAAAAGTACTGCTGACTGTTAAAAAAGGCAGCATTAAAGAAGGTAAGGGAGGCGAAGTGGCTGTTGGTTTTTCCAGCATATTCTGGAATACAGCCTGGACCAACGGTCAAAAACCGCATACTCTTGGGATTCTGTGCGATCCCACACATCCTGCACTTTCTGAATTCCCGACAGAATACCACTCAAACTGGCAGTGGTGGGACGCCATGAGTCACTCAAACGCACTTTCGCTTGAAGGCTTATCAGACAAACCGGAGCCAATTGTACGCATTATTGATGACTGGGTCACCAATCGCAACCTGGCTTTGATCATTGAAGCAAAAGTTGGAAACGGCAAACTTGTTATGACAGGCATCGATTTGTTGTCAGAATCTGATAATCGTCCGGAAGCGCTTCAGCTATTATATAGTCTGAAGAAGTATATGGCCGGAGACCGGTTTTCACCGGAAACAGAGCTCACTATAGAGAACCTGAAAGATTATTTTTGATTTATAAAACAATCTGAACATGCAACAGGGTAACAGAGAATACGCTGATAATAAAAATTCTGATATCTGTAAGAAAGATAAAATCCTTGGATACAGAAGTCTTGTTCTGTCAAAAAACAAATGGAATCACTCCGAAAAAATCCGATTTCAAACTATTTATATATCAGCAATATTGTATTCTACTCTAATGCCAGAAATCCCTTCAGGAAAAGAAATAAGGGGATAAATGAAGACATATTAATTTACCGTATTGATGGGGTAGTAAAAATTAGATTTGCACATTTTACTAAAATAATCTCATAGCTTACCTTTTTTTTCCTGCAAATTACCAGCCTGCTGCTCGTAGAAGATTCGTATTTAATTCATCCCCAACAGATCACGAGTAGCGATGCCCGCCTTTGCCCTGAATTCTTAGGGCTATGGCGGACGAAGCGGCGAGTAATCTTACATTCCGTTGAAAGCTTGCTTCTACCAGGTATTGAGAAAGTTAAAATGTTTTTCGGATGTTGAATTTGTTTTGATCATTAAAATTCATAATTTTTCAAAGCCTTAGAACTCAAGTTAAAGTAATTACAGGATCATGAAAAAATTAAATATCGTATGCCTGTTGTGCCCGGTATTGTTATCGCTTGTAATATTTGCGTGCACGAAAGAAGAGGAAAAAAGTGAACGTTTTAAGATTCTGACCGGGCAGGTGTGGACAAGCGACAGCCTGCTTGTTAACGGGGAGGATGCATCAGGCCCGGGGGAATTCCTCGAAAAGATGGCCGGCGACGCTGAATTCAGGCCTGACGGGACCGGTGATTTTGGTCAGTATACAGGCAGCTGGTACTTTATGGAAAATGAAACAAAAATTACCATCTCCTCCCCTTCTCTGGGTACCCCGCTGGAGTTGAAGATTAATGAACTTACACAGCAGTCTTTTAAGATCAGTACCGAATGGCTGGTGGATGCAATACAGGGTACATATTTCACGATCAGGATCACATTCAAACCAAAATAATATGCATTCATGCGTTCCTGCATCACACTCCTGGTAATTTTCTTCGGCTCCTATGCCTTTGCAGGTGCCTCTGATTGCATAATCAGGGGAAGGGTATATGACGCCACTACGAAAGAATCGCTTCCTGGTGTAAATATCAGCTACGCCAGCGGCAAGGGAAGTACCACCGACAGTGAAGGGAAATTCATCCTCAGAGTGCCCCCGGGCAGGACGGTGGTCACTTTCAGGTTCGTAGGTTACAGCCCGCTTACAAAAACATTCAACCTTTCAGCAAATGACACGGTTGATATTGATATCCTGCTCAATCCACGCGTTAATGAAATAAATGAGATCGTAATAACCGCTGGCCGGTCAGAACAGCGTATTTCAGAACTAACTGTCTCAATGGATATTATTAAACCTCATTTGATTAACCAGTACCATTCAATAAATGCCGGGGAGATTATCAATAAAACCAGCGGTATAGAGATACTCGACGGCCAGGCCTCTGTCAGGGGAGGCAGCGGTTACAGCTACGGTGCGGGAAGCAGGGTGCTGGCCCTGGTCGACGGACTCCCTATACTGTCGACCGACGCAGGAAATATTAAGTGGTCCTCACTCCCCATGGAGAATATCGCACAGATAGAGGTAATAAAAGGAGCTTCTTCGGTACTTTACGGTTCATCAGCATTGAACGGGGTTATTAATTTCATCACGGCCGGGCCCGGACCTGAACCACTTACCAGGATATCCTATGTTGCAGGCATTTATGACAAACCGGCAAATAAAGACTGGGTGTGGTGGGATTCGCCAAGGATGACACAGAGCGTTTCAATCTCCCATTCCGGGAAATATGATAATACGAAAATAAGTGCCGGGGCCAGGGTCTCAAACGATAAAGGATACAGGAAACTCAATGACGAAGCCCTGGGCCGTATAAACGTAAACCTGAGCCATGCCAGCCAGAAATATAAATCGCTGTCACTCGGTGCTGCAATCAATGCCACATATATAAATAAAACTGATTTCCTGCTCTGGGAAGATGCAGAATTCGGTGCGTTGAAACAGGATGAGTCAACCGCCATGGCATTCAGGGGAAGCTCAGTGGCTGTGGATCCCTATATCTCGATTAATAAAAATGATCGCTTCAAACACAATTTAAAGCTCCGTTTACTGGGCAATATCAATAAACTGCCAGAGAACAGTAATAACAACAGCAATTCGTACTCGGTCTTTTCCGAATACCAGTTCAGCTTCACAGGTTCCGAAAAATTCAAACTCATATCAGGTGTAAGCCAGCAATACAGCCTGATAAACTCGAATTTCCATGGCGATCATAAAGGCCAGAACGTAGCTGCTTATTCACAGGCTGATATCAGACCATATAAGCGACTGAAAATAGTAACAGGCGTAAGACTGGAACAAAATTTCCTAGACAGCCATGCCGATAAGGCAGTTCCTGTCTTCAGGCTCGGAATGAACCTGGAAATAAAAGAATCTACATTTCTCCGGGCTTCATACGGGGGAGGATACCGTTACCCGTCCATAGCTGAAAAACATGCATATACAACTGTTGGGTCAATAAAGATTATACCAAATTCCGAGATAAAACCTGAATCGGGATGGAGTTCGGAAATTGGCATAAAACATGCAATTTCCGCTGCTTCAGTGAGTGGCCTTGCAGATATCTCACTCTTCTACTCCCAGAACAGGGATATGATTGAATATGTCTTTGGCTGGTATCAGGACCCTGTGACAGAAACCTATTCCTATGGATTCCGCCCTGTAAATATTGAAAATTCAAGGGTATACGGTGCAGAATTTGAATTTATGCTGAACAGGAGTTTTGGTGCTTTTAATACCACAATGAGGGG
>CAZGUR010000146.1:0-8353 GCA_964529295.1 uncultured Rikenellaceae bacterium
TGGGTAAACGGTCCCTTAACTGACAGCATATTATTGTCATATACATATACTTTCTCACCTTCACGCAGATCAAAGGTGCTGAAAATGATATTCAGTGAACGGGCATTTTCGGATTTTATCGCAAGATACCATATATGAGTACCTGATTCTGAGCTTACAATTTTTCCGGAATTATCCGGACTGAAATTAACCCTTCTGGCTGCCGCGAAGGTGCTGTTGCCCGGTATATTATAGAAAGCATATCTCATGCTATCTGTCATTTCAGAGTCAAAGAACAGTTCTTCCCTTATCTCATCAGAAGATATTATTTTACCTGCATCCGGGAAGCCATGCCTATGCACTAACTGGGAAAACAATAGAAGAGGATAAAGGAGCAATGCAATTATCATTGACCATGTCCTTAGGGGCATAATTCTTCTTTTAAAAGAGCAAACCCTGTGATCAAACATTTCTTTCATAACTATCACTCCCTGTTTACCGCATTAGCTGAACTGCACAGCTACGGATATCAAATATATAAAAGATTTAGTCATAATGACACCCGGAGGTCTGGCATTAATGTTTACTCCCCGGGCTTTAAAATGCCTTCAATATCATCCAGGCAAACATAAGCGGGATTATTAATGCCCCAGTCGCCGGTATCAGAGGAAGCCAAAGCAAAGACCATGGCTTTTATAAATCCGAATTCAGAAAGATCGACTGTTTGCCATGTATCCAGTATATAATCCTCCGATGCATCACCTGACCTGAAGTCAGCAAGGTAAAAATCAACACTTCCCAGTGCTTTCATATCATTATCCAGCGGAGTGATTATCAGCTTGAACCAGTCAGGGTCATCACCATTGGTGCCCCCAAACTTTTTTGCAAAATCATTACCATTAAGCATCACCTTATAAGCGTATGTTGAATTACAGAGGGCCATACTCTCAACTTTTTCCTCAACCGAAAAGAATATGGTATCCGGCATTCCTGAATAATAGAACACTGAATAATTAGCTGATAAGCCGGCGCCGGTTCCTGTTACAGAGCTATACTGATTTGTATAATCACCTGTTTCAGTATCTGTATGGTTAGTATATGCAAAACCTGACCATACGCCCCAGTCATCATTATAATCATTGACAAAGAAGGCATTCCCCGAATAAAACCCTCCTTCACCATCAGATCCGTTCCAGTATCCTTTGGCACCTGGATCCAGTTCTTCAAAATCAACAATATCAGTTTTGACTTCTTCTTTTGTACATGCTGTAGCAAAAGCAGCTGTCAAAATGACGATAAGCAATAATACTTTTCTCATTTTAATTCTCTTTGATTTAACTACTTAAGCAAGCAGGAAATAAGTGACAGGCAAAAATGCGATCGCTTTTATCCCGAAAGCTGTTATTATTCCAGTCTGGCAGGTCTTCTGACTCGTCCCGGTCCAGGCAGCCTTCCCATAAGCTTTACAGCCTTCAGTGGCATTATTTGCCTGTGACCATGACTGCATAAAATGCAGACGGGCATCACAGCAGCGGGTACTGTTGCGGATTTTAACCGCATTCCCTATCAGGGCTTCCAAAATGAATTATTGGTAAGCACCACCTGACTTGATACAAATATATTATTTATCAGTGGAAGTTCAGCAGAAAACAATCATTATTGCAATCTTTTCTCCTGCAGACTCCTTATCAGACATTTTATCACTCCATGGCACCGCAGGATTTCCCTTTAAGCAGTTCAGGCTTTATCCTTACCGATCTTTTATACTTACTTTTACCATCATTTTTTATTTCGGACCACAGCATCTGTGATGTTTTGAGTGCAAGTGCAGGATAGTCTCTTTTTAATGCTGTGACGGGCGGCTCTGTCAGTCTGAATCCGGGTCGGTCATCCATGGCAATAAGTGCAATATCTGCAGGTACGCGTATATTATTCCTTTTTAAAAAAGAAAACAATGGATATACCATATCAGCATTTTTCACGATAAAGAGATGTGTAGCATCCGGCGGACGTATATCTTTAATTATTTTCTTCACATCAGTTTCGCTTTCAAAATTGCAGGAGCTTAATGTATTTACAGCAAAACTACCACCGGGAATCTTTTCATGCAGGCTTTCAATAAGCATATCTGTTTCACAGGAAGATACAGTCCTGGTCCTGTAATCAAGCAGAGATATACGTTTATATCCCAGCTTATATATATGCTCAGCCACCATACTGCATGCTTTTTCACTATCGCTGCCCACCATGTTAATCCTGTGGCTGACAACTTCCTTTTCAAGGACAACAAATGGATAGCTGGAAGCTTTAAGGTCTCGTATAAGTATATCATCAGCAGCTTCACCATATATTATAATGCCAGAGTACAATTTCTTTATCTTATCGAGCAGAAGGTTAAACTTATTATCATTCGTATTTCTTGAAAGAACGGTGAATACCAGTCCTATACTCGCGAAAGCCTTGTCAAGCAATGGTGCTATTTCGAAAATAAAATGATCATCAAACCCGGGCACTATCATAGCAATAATACTGGCTTTACGATTGCTATCAGTGCTCCTGCTCTGACTCTTTTTCAGTGGTTTATCACCGAAAAACCCCATCTGTCTGGCAGTATACAGCACTTTTTCCTGAGTTTCAGGTTTTATACCATACCTGGATGCTTTATCATTGAGAACGAGTGATACCAGTGTGCTGGAAAAGCCGCATTTTTCGGCAATGTCTTTTATCTTTACCCTTTTCTCCATTTTACTTCATTTAAATGGCAGTTCAAAAGTGCATATTTTATAAACAGCTTCATACATTTTATTTTTTCTTCGGCGGCTTATGTCCTCTTTGCTTGGCCGCCTGTTCCAGTCTGTTCTGGAACTTCGATTTTTTCTGAGGTTTTTTTCTGTTCTCATCAAGTTTTTTAAGCACTGCTTCCTCGTCGATAAACCGTTTTGAAATCAGGTTCTGTCCGAAAGTAATAATATTAGCCAGGAAGTAGTAATATGTCAGTCCCGCCGAAAAATTATTTAAAATAAACATAAACATTACCGGCATAATATACATCATCATTTTCATTCCCGGCATCTGTTCCTGTCCGGTTGCAGAAGGACTGTTTATTTTCATTGTTATGATTGTTGAGACAGTCATCAGCAGGGTAAACAGGCTTATATGGTCACCATATAAGGGAATAGTAAAAGGCAGATCAAGTATGGAGTCGTATGTTGACAGGTCATCTGCCCACAGAAATGCTTCCTGTCTCAGTTCTATCGATGTCGGGAAAAACCTGAACATGGCAAATAATATAGGCATCTGCAGGGCCATTGGCAGGCATCCTCCCAGCGGACTAACACCTGCTTTCTTATAAAGGTCCATTGTTGCCTGTTGCTTTTTCATGGCATCCTCCTTCTTCGGGAATTTCTTCCCTATCTCATCAACCCTTGGCTTAAGCACTTTCATTTTTGCCTGAGACTGGTAAGACTTGAAAGTAAGGGGGAACAGGACGATCTTAATTATCAATGTAAGTATAAGGATAATGATACCATAATTATTAATGGAGTTATTAAGCCAGTTAAAGATATTAAGTATTACATGCTTGTTGATGAACTTGATAATATTCTTACCCAGCATAACCAGTTCTTCCATCTCCATACCATACTCCTGCAGGATACTGTATTTATTGGGTCCCAAATAGAGGCCCATATCATAATGGACGGATGCATCAGGATCGAAAGGTATGCTTAGCTCTGATACGCAATATCTGAGATACTTACTGTCTTCAGGCATTGTTGTATAGGCAACATACCCGTTTGAGAAATACTCATCGCTTATCAGTACTGAAGAAAAGAACTGATCCTTGAAAGCCACCCATTTCAACCGTGTAGGTATATCAGCTTCTTCAAAATCTTTTTGCGACCTGTCCCTAAACCCATCCACATCATCATTATAATGCTTGTATTTAACATTGGTCCAGTTATTCTCATTCTGCCTGCCTTTCTCCTGTTGAGGTATATATGACTGCCAGTCGAATGTAAGGGAGCTAATATTTGAGGCCAGGACATTGTCCATACCTATAAAACGGACATCAAAATCCACCATATATTCGCCCGGTTCGAGGGTATATACATATTCTATATACTCATTTTCTGATACTTTAAGCCTGAACACTGCGCTTGCTTCCGCATCGGATGCATCGATTACAGCAGCTGTGTTCACCTGCTCAAAAAACATTTTATCTGTCTCGATACGCTTATTATCGCGGGTAAAAAATTTAAATCCGAATACGGTGGAGTCGCCGTCAAAAAGTATCAGTGGCTGATGATCATAGGTATAATACTCCTTAAGCAAAGCCGAATAAGGTTTGCCACCCATACTGGATATTTCCAGTTCCAGCTTATCATTCTTAAGAATAAAAAACTCCTGCTCACCCTGAAAAGATTCAGCAAAGGCACCTGTATGCTGCGGAGCTTCTTCTTCTTTTGGAATTATTTCTGCCGGAACTTCTGCTTCCTCTTCAATGACAGTGTCTTTCTCCTTTACCTCTGCCGGTGATATAATTTGATTAATTTCATTTACCCTGTTTACTGCTTCAGGTGTTCCTGGTTTAAATTCCAGGGCTTTCAGGTACTGAAGTTTTGCATCTTCATAATCACCTTCCTCATATAATGAGTCAGCTACGCTTACAGCTTCCTCATATGAATTTTTCAGTTTATTGCTGTTATACAGGCTGAATGCTATAAAGATGGCAAATATCAGTACCAGACCTGTTATTGTATTTCTATCCATTAATTCCTTTTCTAATAATTTTTCTATTCTATTTCATTCTCTTCTCCACAGCAGGCTTTAATAAATTCAACAAACAGAGGGTGTGGATTTACCACTGTACTGCTGTATTCAGGGTGAAACTGCACACCTACAAACCATCTATGACGTGGTATTTCCATTATTTCCACAAGCTTTGATTCAGGGTTAATACCGGTGGCTATCATGCCGGCATTTTCAAAATCCTTCAGATATTTATCATTAAATTCGTACCTGTGTCTGTGTCTTTCCGTCACTTCTTCTTTATAATATATCTTATAAGCTCTGGACTCCTTTTGTATCCTGCACTTATAGCCACCCAGCCTCATTGTCCCGCCTTTATAAGTAATATTCTTCTGTTCCTCCATCAGATCAATAACGGGATGACCGGCATCAGGATTCATTTCAGTTGAGTCGGCATCCTTGTAATTCAGAACATTTCTTGCAAATTCAATCACGGCACACTGCATTCCCAGGCATATTCCAAAAAAGGGTATATTATTTTCCCTGGCATATTTAACAGCTGTTATCTTTCCCTCAATACCTCTGGCTCCGAATCCGGGTGCCACGGCTATACCATCAAGATGTTCGAGCTGTGATTCAGCATTATCAGTTGTTATTTCTTCGGAATGTAACAGCTGCAGATTTACACGGCACTCATTTGAAGCCCCACCATGGGCAAAGGACTCAACTATTGATTTATAGGCATCAGGCAGTTCAACGTATTTACCTACAAGTCCGATATTCACTTCAGATTTAGGGTTAGCCTGTTTCCTGAGAAAATCACGCCACACCTTAAGAGGAGGTTCGTCCTTAAGATCAAGCTTCAATCTGTTAAGCACTGTTATATCGAGTCCTTCCTCCAGCATTTTCACCGGCACCTCATATATTGATGACACATCAACAGACTGAACGACTGATTGTTTATCAACATTACAGAATAGTGCAACTTTCTCTTTCACATCCTCGGTCAGTTCCTTTTCTGTTCTCAGAACAAGCACATCCGGTTGTATCCCCGCTTCCAGTAATGCTTTTACCGAGTGCTGCGTCGGTTTTGTTTTATGTTCGCCTGATGCTGTAAGAAAAGGAACCAGTGTCAGATGTATCACCATGCAGTTACTCAGGCCCTGATCCCATTTCATCTGTCTTACGGCTTCTATATATGGCAGTGATTCAATATCACCCACTGTTCCGCCAATTTCGGTTATTACTATATCATACTCACCGGTTTTCCCTACAAGCTTAATTCTCCTCTTTATTTCATCTGTAATATGAGGTATAACCTGTACTGTTTTACCCAGGTAATCGCCTCTTCTCTCTTTCTCTATTACCGTTTTATATATGCGTCCTGTTGTCACATTATTTGCCTGCGTTGTATGCACATTAAGAAACCGTTCATAATGACCCAGGTCAAGATCTGTTTCAGCTCCGTCAATAGTAACATAACACTCACCATGCTCATAAGGGTTAAGTGTCCCCGGATCAATATTTATATAAGGATCAAGCTTCTGGATGGTTACATTATATCCTCTCGACTGCAATAGTTTAGCCAGTGATGATGAAATGATACCCTTACCCAGCGATGAAGCAACTCCACCGGTTACAAAAACATATTTTACCTCTGCCAAAACGAAATATTTATATTAAAAATGAGTCCACTAGTCATCTATACCCGACTGATCAATCAGTCTTATTTTTTCTTCCAGTATCTCTATAGTTTTCTTTGCATTATCAATTTTGGACTGCACCTCCTGTATCATCGATTCTGCATTACTTGATTTCGAGAAAAAGCCAATATTATTTTCCCATACCACTATGTCATTCTCCAGTTGTTTCATTTTATTCAGGAATTTCTCCCTGTCGCCCCGCAACTTACGCACGGCTTTTGGTGTTTCCTTTATATTATCCAGCTTTGTCTGGTATTTCAGTATAGCCTTTTCCTCATCATCTATCTTCAACCTGTCAAACTGTTCATTCAGGGCATTCCGGTACCTGTTAATTATAGCATCTTTATCTTTATAAGGTACAAAACCTATTTCAGTCCACTCTTTTTGTATGTCTTTCAGCTTTTCAAATGCCTCATTTATATTATCTCCCGGTTCAAAATTCTCCAGTTCCTCAATCAGCTTTTCCTTTTCTTTAAGGTTATCTTCAAAAGAGCTGTCCATGCTTGCAAAATGCTCGGCTTTACGTTCAAAGAACCTGTCACAGGCTTTCCGGAATCTTTTCCATATCTTATCAGAATATTTCCTGGGCACAGAGCCTATTTCCTTCCATTCTTTCTGCAGATTTATCAGCACATCTGTAGCTTCTTTCCAGTCAGTACTTTCCTGGTATTCCTCTGCCTGCATACATAATTCTGTCTTCTTTTGCAGGTTTTCCATTTGTTGTTCTTTATTTCCTGCATAGAACTTTCTTTTAGCCTGAAAGAAGGCATCACATGCAGTTCTGAACCTCTGGTATATGCTGTTATTATGTTTTTTGGGGGCAAAGCCTATGGTTCTCCATACCCGTTGAAGCTCTATTACCTCTCTGGCTTTTTTCTCCCAGTCTTTAAATGAATCCAGGGAAAGCTGATTTATTTCCTCCACCTTTTCACAAAGCCTGGTTTTGGCTTCCAGGTTTTTTCTTTGCTGATCTTTTTGTTTTTCAAAGTACTCATGATGTCTTCTGTTTATTACAGAAGTGGCAGCTTTAAACCTTTCCCACAATTCTGTTCGCGACTCCCGTGGCACCGGTCCTGTCTCCCTCCATTGCTGATGATACTCCTGAAGCACCCTGAAGGCGTTTACCGGGTTAGGCTCCATCAGAAGTTCTTCCGCCTTTTCACAAAGCTTGATTTTTATCTCGAGGTTCTTTTTAAAATCCAGGTCCCTGAGCTCCTTATTTATCTTTATATAATCATAAAATATCTCAACATTGAGATTATATGTTTCCCATAAATTCCTCAGGGATGATTGCGGAACAGGTCCTACTGAATGCCATTCAGCCTGCAGGTCCCGAAACTCCTGGAAAGTTTTATTTATTGACTCTTCCCTGTTAACAAGGTCCTTAATACTGTCAATTATATCATATTTTCTTTTAAGATTTTCCTGTTTCTGTGTCTCCAGTTGTTTATTAAACTCTGTTCTCTTACCCCGGTAGCGTGCAAGGAGTCCTTTTATTTTTATTTCAAGGGGATCATCAGCCGGTTTATAGTCTTCAATCCTGCCTCCCTCCTCCAGAAATTTCTTCTTCTTCTGATCACTCTCAGCCTTATGCTTCTTATAGAATAATGTTTTTATCTTTTCGACATCATCATTAATTTCATGCAGAGGCCTGTTTTCGATAAGAAGCTCAAGTGTTTCAATCAGTTCCTCCTGTGAGCGTCCGGAATAATCGACCTCCGGAAGGTCCTCAGGCTCTGACTTTTCAACTTCGGCTTTTTCAGCATCCTCCTTTTTTTCTTCAGCTTCAGTTTTTCCAGTATCTGACTTTTCAACTTCGGCTTTTTCAGCATCCTCCTTTTTTTCTTCAGCTTCAGTTTTTCCAGTATCTGACTTTTCAACTTCGGCTTTTTCAGCATCCTCCTTTTTTTCTTCAGCTTCAG
>CAZGUR010000147.1:0-8262 GCA_964529295.1 uncultured Rikenellaceae bacterium
AAAGCTTATCAACTCCCCTTCCTCCAGTCCCAGATTATCTATAACGGAAAGATGATAATCGTATATCTTCCTCAGCAAAAATTCAGGGTCAGCCGATCTGTCATATTTTGAATTAACAACTTCCTCCAGTGCATTGGTCGTTTTGCCGAAAGCCGATACCACAATCACCAGTGGCATATCAAAGCCTGCAACAATCTTCCCCATATTTCGTATTGCCTCAGCATCTTTTACCGATGCTCCCCCGAATTTAAAAACTTTCATTTACATAAAATTTTATTGACTTCCCTCAAAAAAAGCTTCGCTGACTTATCCACTCTCACCTGAGAACGACTGTCCCGGCACAATTCACTTTGCTCATAAATCAGCCATACCCGGTTCATTCGTACCTTAGCTGAATTATTATCCCAAAATTAAGGTTTTATAAGTAATTATTATACTGATAACAATTTTCTCAGGTCTAATTTGTAACTTTATAAGCACCTAAACCCAATTAATCCTACTAAAATGAAAAGTTACAATATCACAACCCTTGATGATTTTATCATCCGACGGCAAAAAGATTATCCTGAAGCAAAAGGAGAGTTCTCACGCCTGCTGCATCATATGGGCACGGCAGCCAAGATGGTAAGCAGCAAGATCCGCAAAGCCGGCCTGGCCGATATCATTGGCAGGGCCGGCAAGGTTAATGTTCAGGGCGAAGACCAGCAGAAGCTTGATGTATATGCAGATGAGGTATTTATCAGCGCCCTTCATTCTAGCGGTGAATGCTGCGGCATAGCCACAGAGGAGAACCAGAATATCATTACCTTCACTCATGAATTTGCGGTAACAGGTAAATATATTGTATGCCTTGACCCGCTCGACGGCTCATCGAATATTGACTCGAATGTATCGGTCGGAACCATTTTCTCCATTTTTACACGCATTTCAGAAAAAGGATCAACAGCTGTTGATGCTGATTTTCTGCAAAAAGGTACAAAGCAGGTAGCTGCAGGTTATATCATATATGGTTCCTCAACCATGATGGTATATACCACGGGTAATGGTGTCAACGGCTTTACCCTGGACCCATCGCTGGGTGAATTCTGCCTTTCCCATCCCGACCTTACAATGCCTGAAAAAGGAATAATATATTCGGTTAACGAGGGCAATTATATCAAATTTCCCGAAGGGGTAAAGAAATATATTAAATACTGCCAGGACAAGGACAAGGCTACAGGCAGGCCCTATACATCAAGGTATATAGGTTCCCTGGTTTCCGATTTCCACCGCAACCTTCTGAAGGGAGGGATTTATATGTATCCCCAGAGTGAAGCCCATCCCAATGGCAAGCTCAGGCTGCTGTATGAATGCAACCCCATTGCGTTTATTGCAGAGAAGGCCGGGGGCAAGGCAAGCGACGGCTACAGAAGGATAATGGAACTGGAACCGAAATCACTGCATCAGAAGACCCCGTATTTTGTAGGATCCTCCGAAATGATAAACAAAGTGGAGGAGTTTATCCGCATAAACGGCTGACAGTTATTCATCATAGCCTGTCCAGCCACCGGCTGAACCTTCAATGCCGTCGGCAATGGTGTGTATTGTATAATGCGGCAGGTTCAGGATCTCCAGCTCACCAGCCGGCACCGGGAAATGCAGCCAGGTACCTGCTTGCAGGCGGTCTGTTCTCCTCATGTCAAAATATGGCACTCCCGCGCCCGTGGTATAACACTCTATCTCCTTTTCATCAAGGATAAGCCTTAATAAATCATCTGTGGCCGGATCCACGTCTGGCAGCTGCCCCCTCACCTTACGGGGTCCGTCCGGATCATTCAGTATAGCCACCGCCCCGGCAACATTCCCGGTCCTGTAAAGTGCCTCCGCTTCAAGAAGCTTCACTTCCCATGCAAGAAAACTTGGTTTTGGTTTATTGCCATACCATACTTCCTCACGTACATAATCATACCTTTTATACCTGTAATGCGAAAAGTGATAATACCCCCTGCTGGGTGGAAAATAATTGTTTTCGATATATTGAAAGTCCGTTAAGAGCCTTGCATCATCGGGGTCGGCAGAACCTGGATCCAAGCCGTCCGGTGTATTCCATGAAACATTGTCACGTGGCCAGCGTGAGGGGTAATCATGGTCCATCAGGTTAATAACCCTCATATCCACCAGGGACCAGCCGGGATAGCATGCGTAGAGCCAGTAATAGTCATAGAAATCATATTTAGTACCCAGCTCAGGGGCAAAATCCCGGTCAATGCCATCAGTGGCATAGGTAAGCACCCTGTTCCAGTCTATAGCGGCATTGTGGGAGGAAGTCCTGGATGAATAAGCCAGTATACGGGCTGCATAGGCATTTGCAAGCCGTGATAGTTCAAGATTTGTCATTGCCTGGCCCCCAACCCATTCCGGCGGCACCACAAATGAATTGTCAAGCGCTATTTCAATTGCCCTGTCAATCATCTTCAATGATTCATCTATAAGTTTGTCCCATTGTTGAAGCTGAAACTCGTCCGGGCTGTCATCATATCTTAGCAGCAGGGCCTGATCGAAAACCAGGCCGAGATACCCGTGTGAAAGACCTGATACAAACCAGCTGAAACACTCTAGCAGCGACCTTTGTCCGGGAGACAAAGCAAGTTCACTGGCTTCATCATACAGCTCCCTCAGAATAATATTTGCATGAGCGATAGCACTGTATGATCCTCCCCACTGCCCACTTAACATGTAGTAATAAGGATTAGCCAGGCTGTTATCGAACTCCTTGATCAGCTCCCTGGGCTCAATGGAATAATTGTACCATTTACCCCACGCACATGTATGATGGTCAGCCATAACAGCCATAGACCCGGCCATACTGGAATATTCGTGCATGCAATTATGCCAGGTCCGGAAGGCGTCTCCCGCCAGGTTTATAAAATTGTCCTGGTCAGAGAAAACACGTGATGCGTCAGGCTCATTCTCATTGATAATATCGAACTCCACACAAGCGCAGGCAGAGAACATAATCAATGTTAATAATATGCCCCTGAAAGTTTTCATAATTAATTATTATATGTTATTCTTCATCCCAGCCTGTCCAGCCTCTGGCTGAGCCCTGTATCCCGTCAGCGACTGCATTGATTGTATAATGAGGCACCCCCATCAGCGAAAGTTCCTCAGCCGGCACCGGGAAATGTAAGAGGGTTCCCGGCTGCAACCTGTCTGTCCTTCGCATATCATAGAATGAAATCCCTGCACCTGTAAGATAACATTCTATCTCCTTCTCGTCAAGTATATACCTTAGAATATCATCTTCGGGCAGGACATCGGGTAACCCGCCACGCACCTTACGTGGCCCGGCAGGGTCATTCAGTATATCCAGGGCCCCGGAATTATCTCCCGTCCTCAGTAAAGCTTCGGCCTCCAGCAGTCTTACTTCCCAGGCCAGGAAGCTGGGCCTGTGACCCTCACAACCCGGGGGAATTAACACATCCTCATATCTTCTGAAACCGTATTTTGAATTAAGGTAATAAGGATCTACAGGAAGATTACTATCACCCATCCAGTAATAAACATCTGCCAGACGGTTATCCCCCGGAGTGGCCGGATCGGGGAAGTTGCCATCCGCTGTGTTCCATGATTCATTGTCTGCCGGCCACCTGGAAGGAAAACTATGATCCATCAGGTTTATTATCCTGTGATCCACACGGCCCCAACCGGCATAGGTGGCGAAAAGATAATACTTGTCATACCAGCCGTACAATTCGCCAAGAAAAGGAGAGAAATCCCGGTCTATGCCATTTTGAGCATAATCGAGCACTTTTGACCAGTTTATAGAATTATTATGCTCCTTTGTCCTGGAGCTGTAGGCCAGTATCCTTGCTGCATATGAGTTTGCCAGTTGTGAAAGTCCCACATTGGTCATTGCCTGTCCCGCCACCCATTCCTCCGGTACATCAAACTGGTTTGCATCTGCTATTTCAATAGCCCTGTCGAGCATCAGCAGGGATTTATCGACTACCTCCTGCCAGCTGCTCAGCTCTAAGCCTGCCAGGTCACTGTCCCAGTACACTACAACAGCCTTATCGAATACCAGACCCAGGTAACCATGTGTCACACCTGCAACAAACCAGCTGAATGCTTCAACCAGTTTATTATTGATACCCGCGCTTCCAAAATCCATTCCCTGGTAGAGCTGCCGGAGAGCATAGCAGGCATCACCATTGGCCAGATAAGAATTTGTCCACTGGTCTGAGATAATAAAATAGTATTCATAGGACGTACTGTTATTAAAAGATACTGTCCGTGGTTCCAGTGCAAGCTCTCTCATGGCATAATTAGGCCAGATGCATGTCATATGGTCAGCCATGGTTGCCATAGCAAGGGCTACACTCCTGTCTGAATGAAGAGCGTTATGCCAGGTACGGAATGAAGTGCCGGCAAGTTCTGATACTGTTCCAGGATCATCAGGCGACCAGGTAGGATCCGGATCGTCTTCCCCGTCCACGTTCTCCCAGTTAATACAGCTGCAAGTGGCAATAATTACAGCCAGCCAGGCCAGAAATAGTATTCTGATATTCATGGCTTATATCATATAATCAAAGATAGGCATTTATCATTAAATGAATATTTTAGTTAAGCTGAAAAATCTTGACTATTTTTGCCCTTCTTTTCCAGATGATATGAGTAAGATAGATTTAGGCAGCCTTTACACCGGCCATTTAAAATTCGAAGAGATCAAAAACCATCTCAGGGATGACGCAAAGGGGAATATAGCTATTGAAGGGCTTACAGGCTCTTCACGCTCACTGTTTTTATCATCCCTCTTCGGGTCGGTAGCCACCACTCATTTTGTAATCCTTCCGGAAAAGGAGGACGCTGCCTATTTCTATAATGACCTGGTTTCTGTACTGGGCGATGAGCAGGTTTTCTTTTTCCCCTCAAGCTACAAAAGGTCAATACAGTATGGCCGTACCGAAGCTTCCAATATAGTTCTCAGGACAGAAGTGCTCAACTACCTGGCTAAAGGTAAACGCAAATGCATCGTTGTCAGTCACCCCGAAGCTGTGATGGAGAAGGTTATAAGCAAAAAGGTGCTGCAGAAGAATACCCTGCGGGTCAGCGAGGGCGACAGTCTGTCGATGGAATTTCTTGAAGAAGTGCTGGCAGAATATAAATTCGCAAGGGTTGATTTTGTTTATGAACCGGGACAATATGCAGTGCGCGGCAGCATTATTGATATCTTTTCTTTTGCCTCCGACAGGCCCTACAGGATAGATTTCTTCGGTGATGATGTTGAATCCCTCAGATCATTCAACCCGGATGACCAGCTGTCTGTCGAAAGAATAAAGGAGATATCCATAGTGCCAAACATACAGGATATTACGATTGAAAAGACCCAGGAGGATATCAGCAGGTTCATACCTCCTTCATCGGTGGTCTGGCTGGATAGTTACAGCCTTATAAAAGACAGGATTGAGAGTGTCTGGCAATCTGACTGGAAGGGTGAGGACGGAAAATCGAATAAAGACAAAGCTGAATATGCCATATCCGGTGAACAGTTTGAATCGAGTCTCTCGAAACTCAGGATACTTGAGTTTTCATCCGGTCATGGTGTCAATAATGTTACAAAGTTTGTCTTCAATACTGTGCCACAGCCATCATTCAATAAGGACTTTGAACTGCTGGGTGCAAAATTGCTTGAGAACAGCGAAAGAGAATACAGCAACCTCATAATATCAGAAAGTGAGAGCCAGGTTCAGAGGATCAGGGATATCTTTATGGAGATCAACCCTGAGCTGGATTTCAATACCAGGCTGCTTAACCTGCATAAGGGTTTTACCGACCACGATCTGGCTATCTCTGTATTTACCGATCATCAGATTTTTGACCGCTACCATAAATTCAGGATCAAGGGTATTTTCTCAGGCAAGGAAAGCCTTAACCTGAAAGAACTGACAAGCCTCAATCCAGGTGATTACGTAGTACATATAGACCATGGGATAGGCAAATTCGGTGGTCTTGAAAAGGTTGAAATCAACGGGAAAATACAGGAAAACATAAAACTTGTTTACAAGGATAACGATACACTCTTTGTAGGTATACATGCCCTGCACAGGATATCAAAATACAAGGGCAGGGACAGCGGTGAGCCACGCATATACAAACTGGGTACCGGTGCCTGGCAGAAACTTAAAGCCCGGACAAAAAACAAAATAAAAGATATCGCCCGCGACCTTATCCTCCTGTATGCAAAGAGAAGGGAAGTGGATGGTTTCGGTTATTCCCCCGACTCTTACATGCAGAGGGAGCTTGAAGCATCTTTTATTTATGAAGACACACCTGATCAGCTTGCTGCCACAGAGGCTGTTAAGGAAGATATGGAGAAGCATCATCCCATGGACAGGCTTATATGCGGTGATGTGGGCTTCGGAAAAACAGAGATAGCCATCAGGGCCGCATTCAAGGCAGCAGCGGACAATAAACAGACAGCCATACTTGTACCCACAACAATCCTGGCCCTGCAGCATTACCATACATTCAGCTCAAGGCTGGAAAAGTATCCTGTTAGTATTGATTACATCAGCAGGCATAAAAAGCCTTCACAGCAAAAAGAGATAATACGGAAGCTGAAAAACGGGGAGCTGGATATTATTATCGGAACACATAAGCTGACAGGCAGGGAGGTGGGTTTTAAGGACCTGGGATTGCTTATCATTGATGAGGAGCAGCGTTTCGGCGTTGGGGTGAAAGAGAAACTAAAAAGGCTGAGGGCCAATGTTGACACTCTTACCCTTACTGCAACACCCATACCCAGAACACTGCAGTTTTCTCTTATGGGAGCCCGCGACCTGTCTATAATCAACACTCCCCCACCAAACAGGATGCCGATAATAACAGAGATGCACGGTTTTAATGAGGACATAATCAAAGAAGGCATCAAATATGAGCTGAACAGGAACGGCCAGGTCTTCTTTATACATAACCGTGTTGATACCATCAGGGAGATTGAACTTACCATAAAACGCATATTGCCTGAGATATCAACAGCTGTAGTGCACGGACAGATGGAAGGCAAACAGATAGAAAATATCATGTTCGACTTTGTGAACGGTGATTATGATGTGCTGATAGCAACCACCATAATTGAATCCGGTCTGGACATACCCAATGCCAACACCATATATATAAATAATGCTCACCATTTTGGATTATCTGAACTGCACCAGCTGAGGGGACGTGTAGGCAGGTCAAACAAAAAGGCTTTCTGCTATCTTCTCGCTCCGCCCCTGAACCTGGTGACACAGGAGGCCAGGAGAAGACTAAAGGCTATCGAGGAGTTTTCAGAGCTGGGAAGCGGCTTTAATATCTCTATGCAGGACCTTGATATCAGGGGATCAGGCAATCTCCTTGGAGCCGAGCAGAGCGGATTCATAGCAGATGTGGGCTTCGAGACCTACCAGAGGATACTGGATGAAGCTATGCATGAGCTGAAAGCTGAGGAGCCGGAGGGTATAAGCATGGACAGCAGTGAAGGAAAGCCGCATGAACAGGTTGAAGGAGAAAGGTATGTCAGCGATTGCCAGATAGACACAGACCTCGAAATAATGTTTCCGGATGAATATATATCAAATATATCAGAGAGAATAAGACTGTATAAGGAACTGAATAATATCAGGTCTGATGAAGGCCTGACCGCTTTCAGGAAAAAGCTGAACGACAGGTTTGGTCAATTGCCCGCCCCGGCGGAAGAGCTGCTTAACATGGTGAAGCTTAGGTGGCTGGCATACAGGCTGGCTATTGAAAAGTTGGTGTTAAAAAATGAACGTATGATTATGCACTTTATCTCAGACCCCGAATCCGTTTTTTACAAAAGCAATACCTTTATGAAGCTGATAGAACATGTAAGTACAGATCATAAACGTTTCAGAGTCAAGCATACGGAGAAAAAGCTGCTTATCACAACCGGGACGGTGAAAAACATACAGGAGGCTATCAATATCCTGAGCTCTTTAATTGATGATCAGGGGAGTATGTGAACGGTGAGACCGCAATATCCGGACTGAAAAAAGGCAGATATCCGAACCCTGCTACGAAAGCCGGTGAGCGGTGAGGCCGGAAAGAAGTAAAAAGTTAAATAAATATTAAAGATGACCTGCAGTGCCTTTTAAAGCCCATTTTTTCATAATTTTAACGCGGATTTATGAATCTCGCAATTGACATAGGCAACTCATCATGCAAAACAGGTGTGTACAGCGCAGATAAGAAAAAGTATATATCTTATTCGGGCAC
>CAZGUR010000148.1:0-8232 GCA_964529295.1 uncultured Rikenellaceae bacterium
AGATGAACAAGCAGAATGTGTTTGATGACTTTATAGCAGCGGGTGAATACCTTATTGATAATAATTACACATCCAGTGATTACCTGGCTGTAAGGGGCGGCTCTAACGGCGGACTGCTGGTGGGGGCCGTTATGACACAGCGTCCGGGACTGATGAAGGTGGCATTGCCGGCTGTGGGAGTGCTTGACATGCTCAGGTACCATACCTTCACCGCCGGAGCAGGCTGGGGCTATGATTACGGTACCGCTGAAGACAGCAGGGAGATGTTTGAATACCTGTATGGCTATTCACCCGTACATAATGTGGAGTCCGGAACCGAATATCCGGCAACGTTGATAACAACAGCCGATCATGATGACCGCGTGGTGCCGGCCCACTCATTCAAGTTTGCTGCAGAGCTGCAGGAGAAGCAGGCAGGCAAGAACCCTGTACTGATAAGGATAGAAACCATGGCAGGTCATGGTGCAGGTACACCTGTAAGCAAAACCATTGACCAGTACACTGACATATTCGGTTTTACACTGTATGAAATGGGTATTGAAAGCCTGTGACCTTACCGTCACTTACCTGTTCATGCCTTTAAGATCATAGGTATAACCTATCCCGAGGTATCCACGGGAATAATTAAGGTTATAATCAGATGAATAATCGGTGATATATTGCCTGGCATCGAACATTGACCTTATTTTTCCAACTTTAAAATAGATAAACGAGTATTCGCTTATCAGCAGTTTCATTTTAACACCGTACTCATACCTCCATGTACCGGTATAACGGGCATCTTCAGGATGATCCATATTGGGGTCGAATGAACGTCCGTCCACAGCTGTCCAGTAGCCTGCCGACACCAGGGGACTGAGCTTAAGCCTGTCGTCCAGTCTCAGATCATATTCAAGTGCCATATCAACGGATACTTTTGACCACATCCATAAGCCGCTCATATATGACACATGCTCCTCACCGTCGGAAGAATAGCTGTATTTATTACGTTCGGTATACTGTACCTGCTCAAAACCTGCATAAACGCCAAGATTAATATTCCTGTATCCCATTACCATACCTGCCCTGAAAAGGCCGAAAGCAAAAATATTGGCATTGTACTTAACCCTGTTTGAGTTCTGATCATCAGGTGTATATGTCAGGCTGGCATCACCCGATCCGAATGTACCGGAAAAATCAAAATAATAAGCCGGCAGCCTGTCACCCTGCGACCATGCCAGCTCAGATGAACTGTCATAAGGCTCAGCATCACTGTAGAAAGGGTTATAAAGGTAGAATTCACTTATTCCTCCCCGTGTGTCCATCTCCACCCTTTCCTTCTCTATATCAGGGGTGAAGACAATCTTTGTTTCATCCTTTGTGAATATATAATTGGTGTTATCATCGATAAAATAATGCAGCTCCTGCTCGCTTAGCATACCGATAACAACTATATTAATAAAACCCCTGTTAAGATAGGCCTTATCCCTAATAAACATCATCATATACGCCGTATCAATATAGCCGCTCATCTCCGGGTGTATAATAGTCTTTTTGCTCAGGGGCATTTCCAGTCTGGGGTACTGTCGCTGCATCTGCGCCGGGTCAAAATAACCATCTGAGGGTTCAACTATCATCATTGGTATTGTGGCCTCAGTGCTTATTGTCTCCGAGCCTTTCAGGCCTGACAGTCGTTCCAGCAGCAGCTGGGAGCGTGCAGCCGGCAGTACTGACAGTGCCAGGACTGTTAGGAGTAAAATTCTCTTCATCCGCTTATTCTATTTGCTGCAAATTTACACTAAAAAAGAGAGATAACCCCGTCAAGAGGTTATCTCTCCTATGTTATTTAGCAGGCAGGCTTTATTTTCGTCTATAGATACAGCCTGTTATCTGCATCGGCAATTACTTGAGTGAGCGTGTATCCCACCACATCTGTTCGCCCCAGAAGAAGTCAACAATACCTGTATCATGCTGCTTCACTACATCTTCATTATAGGTATACTCATTTGAAGGATAGGGGAACCTGAACGGGGGACGTTCATAACCGTTACCCAGGTAAGGTGATCCCGGAGCATGAGGCAGCTCAGGTATATCTGTACGGCGTGTCTCAGCCCATGCTTCATGTCCCTGCTTGAATAATGCCAGCCACTTCTGGTAGTATATCTTCTTAAGGTTTGAATATCCCAGGGCACCGCCTGCATTATCCCACTCAACATCAGGTTCAGAAAGATAAGTACTGATTTCACCCGCTGTCGCCCCGTGCTCTTCAAGAGCTGCTGTTACACCTGCTTCATAGGCAGCCTGTGCATCACCGGTGGCAAGACCTCTTTCATAGGCCTCTGCCTCAATGAATTTGACCTCAGCATATCTCAGAATATAGCTGAGTCCTGCTGGATCATCGCGGTAACGAAAGCCAATCCTTGATATCTCGTTCAGCTGGAAGTCGCCTTCATTCTCCTCTGCTATACCTACAACCACTCCGCGATATACATCATCGGCTGTTGCCGGGTGGGCATATTCGGGCAGCCTGGGATCATTAAGGGCCAGCATCTCGTCAACAATGGTCTTGGCCATCGCATGGTCATCACGACCTGTTGAATTAGCCATCCACGGCTCACGCCATGCTGATCCGTCCCACTGCAGGGCAACCATATCATCATTGCTCTCCAGTATGGGGTAGGTTGAAGGATTACTGAGAATCTTTGATATCTCTGCTGCTGCTGCCGTCTGATCTACATTAGACATCCTTATTGCAACACGCAGATGAAGTGAGTTGGCAAATTTCCTCCACATGGTAATATCACCGCCAAAGAATAAATCTGCACCGGTAACAATTCCTGAATTATTTATCAGCATTGTGTTGGCATCTTCCAGCATGGTTAACAAGCCACTATATACATCGGCCTGTGAATCGTAAGCAGGCTGTATAACGCCATCTTCGCCCATTGCTCCTTCAGAATAAGGAATAGCACCCCATGTATCAGTCATTTTATGCCATAACCATGCACTCATGGTCATTGCAATAGCCTCAAGATTGGTATTCTCCTCTTCCTGGGCTTTCTCAATGATCTTTTTGATATCTACCTGTGTATACATGTAACTATCCCAGCGGTTATTGATATGGCCTTCACGGAATTCATAGCGACTCTCATCAATGTACTGTATTTTAGCCGTATGATGTGCAAAACTGGCCGAATATTCAGCCTGTGTAATGCTGTACAGGAAGCTGCAGCTATATCTCTGAACATATGTGAGAATGTTCATTGCCGGCACATCAACAGGGTTGTTCGGGTCGCTGTTCAGCTCTTCCCAGCCTTCGGTACAACTACCGAGGAAAAAAACCAGCAGCAGGGAAGTTATAATATATTTTATTTTCTTCATAATTATACTTTTTTGAGATTAAAAGTCAACACTTAACTTGAATCCGAAACTCTGCGTCGGTGGCAGCTGGTATTGCTCAAATCCTGATGCAGTATTACCCGTACCGTATCCTGTTTCAGGATCAATACCTATGGTATTACTGGGATCAGTATAGAGTATCGCTAGATTCCTTCCGACAAACGAAATGTTAAGGTTGCGGAATAGATTTGAGTTTAGAGGTACGTTATACCCCAGGATAACCTCACGAAGCTTGACATATGTTCCGTCAAAAAGAGCAGGTGTGGTCATACCCCACCATCCGCTAAAGTAAGACTGCGGCGCAATAGGTGTTGTATTGGGCTGTCCGCTACTCTCGTATACACCATCAAGTATAAGACCGTTTTCACGTATGCCTCCTTCAACAGTTTCCTGTGATACACCGGAATAACCGCCGAACCACTTGGTCACTGAATAGATGTCGCCGCCCCACTTGGCGTCAACAAGGAATGAAGCATTAAAGTTCTTATACCGGAAGCTGTTATTAATACCACCTACCCAGTCAGGCACCATATTGCCAACATTGGTCAGGTCAGGATTCTTAACGGGGAAACCGTTATCCTGTATCAGCATCTGTCCGTCATCGTTATACATATAGTCCCTGCCGTAAAACTGTCCGTAGGGCTCACCCACTCTTGCTTCAAGTGTGGTAGGCGACCATGTGCTGTTAAGAACATACTTGTCGAGTCCCTCTGCCAGTTCATTAACAATAGTCTCGGTTGTTGACCAGTTAACTGTAACATCCCAGTTAAACCCTGCAGGATTGCGCAAAACACCTGCTGTTAACTGCAGCTCAACACCGCTGGTCTGTATCTCACCTGCATTGATAAGCTGTGAGGAGAATCCCGATGAGCGGGAAATGGCAACTGCCAGTATCTGGTTATTCGTGATATTATTATAATAGGTAATATCAAGACCGATCCTGTTCATAAAGAATTTCAGTTCCGCTCCCACCTCTATTGAGGTTGTAAACTCGGGCTGGAGGTTGGCCGGAGGTATCTGCGAAGGATATGAATACTGCGAAATACCGTTAAACGGTGTATCCGATTCATATGTAGCCTGCAACCTGTAGGGGTTTGTATCACTACCTACCTTGGCCCATGACCCGCGCAACTTACCAAATGATAATGGTGAATCACCCAGACCGAATGTCTCTGTGAATATCCAGCCTGCACTGGCTGAAGGATAGAAATAGCTCCAGCTGTCTGCAGGAAGTGTTGAGCTCCAGTCATTCCTTGCCGTAAAGTCAATAAACAGGTAATCCCTGAATGCAAAGTTCACAGCTCCGAAAACACTGTTGGTCTCAAAAGCAGATTTATAGTCACCCGTTCCGGGTGTTCCGTCCACATTACTTATGGTAAAGAGGTTGGGAACGGTTAACCTTGAAGCAGAAAGACTGAAGGAGTTGTAATCGTAACGGCGATAGTTGGCTCCGACGTTACCGCTTATGTTAAGGTCGCTGCTGATATCCTTGTCGAAGAAAAGGAAAAGATCAGCGTTAGACTCTTTCCTTGTGCGGTTACTGCTTGAGAATTCACCGCCTTCATTCTTGTTCCTGTTGGACATCTCGTAAATAACAGTCTTGCGAAACTCGTTATAATAGTCCAGACCATACCTGAACCTGAAGTCCAGCCAGCTGGCGATACGGTAGTCAAAAACCATATTACCGAATATCCTGTCGCGGTCACGACCCTGCTGGTTCTTGTATACTGTCCAGTAAGGGTTATTGTGATAGTTGGTGTTCCAGTTATACGGTCTTCCGTTTGGCCATGCTTCTGTCGGGGGCATCAGCTGATCCCAGTTCTCTTCAAGCAGTTTCATATCTACCTGGCGTCCGAACCAGCCACCTATTGACTGCACAACATTCTGGTCAGAGTATCCCTGTCCCGGCAGGTTATCATTATGTGTATTCACATAGTTGATATTGGCCGAGATCTTAAGATCATCTGTCGGGTTAACCGAGGCATTCACATTAAGGGAATTCCTTGACTGGTCTGTTCCCGGTATTGCTCCTATCTGCTGCATGTTGGTGTAGCTCAGCCTTGCAGCGGCATCTTCACCGCCTCCGTTCAATGTAAGGTTGTTTGATGAGGTAACACCAATCTGGTAAAAGTCCCTTACATTATCGGGTTGTGACACCCATGGCTGCTGTTCACCGTGAAACTGGTCAAGCACAAGACCTGCATCCAGTCTTGGTCCCCATGACTCATCAAATCCGTCATTGACACCGTTACCGTCGCCGTCAACATAACTGAAAGATATGTTTTCAGCCCATTCCTGGTAGGTCCATCCTTCATAAGCATCGCCGGGTTCTGTGTTGCGCTTATAAATAAATTCACTACCATTGGCACCCTGGCCATATTCATTCTGGTAGTTTGCAATTGTCAGCACCCTGTCAAAGGTGGTGTTACTGCTGAAAGAAACACCAAGTCCTTTGGAAGCTTTTCCTTTCTTGGTTGTAACAAGTATAACCCCGTTACGCGCACGGCTGCCATAAAGGGCGGCAGCATTAGCACCTTTCAGTACGGATATTGACTCAACATTCTCCGGGTCAATATCCATGGCATTATTACCATAGTCGGTTCCGCCCCACTGACTTGGAGCATCACTGCTGTTGGATATGGGTGTGCCATCAACTATCCATAAAGGGGAATTACTACCGAATGAATTTATCCCCCTTATTGTTATCTGTGATGATGCACCAACAGCCCCTGAGTTACTGGTGATCTGAACACCGGCAATCTTACCGGACAGCGAATTGACTATATTAGCCTCTTTCGCCCTGCTAAGATCTTCACCTTTAACATCCTGGACTGAATATCCGAGTGCCTTCTTTTCCCTTGAGATACCAAGAGCGGTCACGACTACTTCATCAATACCCAGAAGGTCGGGCTCCATAACTACATCAATAGTAGTCCTTCCATCAACCGCTTGCTCCACAGTTCGCATTCCGATAAACTGGAAAACGAGTATGGCAGATTCATTGGGTACGGAAATAGTGTAATACCCGTCTGCATCAGTTGTGGTACCTATGGTGGTACCCTTAACAACAACCGAAACACCGGGAATAGGTCCTTCACCTTCTACGGAAGAAGTGACCGTACCATTTACTACCATTGTCTGGGCAAAAAGGACGGATAGTCCGGTAAGCACAAACAATGAGAAAACCAGTGTTAGTTTCTTCATAAATTTTAGTTTTAGGTTCGTAATATAATGCCAAATGTAAGAGATTATTTGAAGAAACAAAAGCTCATTTACAGATTTTATGCATTAATCAGCATTTTTTTAATATTATTCACATAATATAATCTATATATATAGATTTTATGCATTCTGGCTCAACAATTTGGCCTTTACTCTACTGCATATCCATTAATAGTTTTTTTTAATAAAAAATTGAAACACAATCCCGCATTCAGAATCTTTCTATTAGTTAATCACATCCTCCGGCCCATCCTGATACCTGGGATGAAAAGCCTCAGGAACTACTGCAGTTGACAAATCAGGAGACTTACAACAAAGCCTGTTCTATAACACAGTCTTTTAGAATGGCCAAAAAGCGTAATGCAATTATATTTTCTTTAAATTTAGCAACTATTAAATCCACAATCCGGAACCAGGATGAAAAATCTGTCGTTAGTTATCCCACTGCTCATAATCAGCATCATAGGCCATGCACAAAATGTATCGCAGTCAAAAAGTGTATATGAGCCGGATCACGGTGCTGTGAGCAATTTTGTCAACGATACTATGATCCTGAACCAGATCTTCTATAACGGCAAAGTGTGGGTGGGCAGTTATTACGATGTTTACGGAACTGAATTTATGATAGCTGATGATTGGATGCAAACAGATATAATTATTAATAATATCCTTTTCAAAAACGTAAAAATAAAATATGATATTTATAATGATGATATACTGGCAAACTATAATAATAAAAGAATTATCATCCTGAATCCTGATAATATTGACCATTTTACGGTCTACACTGATAATAAGGAATTCCGTTTTGAGAATTTACATGACAATTATGAACTTGAAGGTTATTTCCAGGTTCTATATGACGGTAAAAATAAATTATATAAGAAGTGGAAAAAGAAAAGGGCACAGTTTGCTGTTGAAGCCAGGTACGATGAGTTCCAGCCGGATCATAAATTAATACTGCTTCGCGACAGCATACCTTATGGAATAAAAAACAGAAGGGATATTCTTAAAATAATGAATGAGAGGAAGGCGGATATTAAAAATTTCATTAAGCATGAAAATATCAGGATTGATGTCAGTACGCCTGAGAATCTTATCCCCCTTATGAAATACCTTGATAATATGTAAGTTAATAATTTATGAGATCAACGATCGCCATATGCCTCTTGCTTTTTGCCATTACGGTTCAGGGTTTCTCACAGACAGCCGAACCGCTTATCACCGGCAACTTTGCCGGCAAATCATTTGAGGCATTTGCAGAAGAGATTGAAAAAGATCTTAGTATAAGATTCTTTTTTAAAACAGATTGGGTAGAGAACATAACAATAGATAAGAATTACCACAAGGCTTCACTTTCTGATGTTCTGAATGAAATATTTAAGGGAACAGATTTAAAATTCTTTAATGATCAATCGGGCCATATCATTATAACCAGGGACTATGCTATAAAAAGTCGCGGGCAGACTGAGAAACCTGACACTAATTATATTGAGCAACAGGATTACACAATGCTTCAGCAGGATAATAAGGCAGAGGAGTTCAGCATATTCAGGATAGGAAGTCCTTCAGGTGATAACAGGGGCAACGTAACCATATCAGGCTATGTTAAGAACAGTAATACCGGTGAAC
>CAZGUR010000149.1:0-8210 GCA_964529295.1 uncultured Rikenellaceae bacterium
GATATGATCATCGTCTGACCGGCTGTAATTAAATTTACCGACACACACCTTTTGATTAGCCGATTCTATTTGCTTAAGAATGCTCCAATATAACATTGGGGCATTTTTTTTTGCCGCAATATGTTATCTGACATAATATCATTTCATCCAAAATATTTTATAGTATCTGTTTTATGTGTTAATTTAGTATCAGTAACAGAATGTGTTTATTCTGATCCTGAATTCTTCCTTATAAACTGCAGATGAAGTTCGTTAAAAGGGTATTATTTTTTGTTTTCAGTGAGAGGGCTTATTTAAGGATAATCAGCAAACTGTTTTTTATCATGTATTTTTCGGGACTGCTTCGTGCAGGTAAGAAATTCAGGATGCACTATTTTGTTACCGCCCTTATCAAAAAGGGCAATACGGTCATTGACATAGGAGCTAACCTGGGATATTATACCAGGATTTTTGCAGGGGCTTGCGGACCAGGAGGAGACGTTTATGCCGTTGAGCCTGTGCCACTCTACCGATATGTGCTGGAAAAAAACACCACCGGACTGCCCCAGGTGGAAATACTTCCGTATGCGCTGGGCGACAGGGAAGAAGTTAAAGAAATGGGCATACCGGGTGATCAGCCGTACAGGCACGGGCTGACACGCATAATCGGAGAGAATGAGAAAAAGGAGAAAGCTTCTTACAGTGTGCAGGTAAAAACACCGGAAGCATTGTTCAGCGGACTTGATCATGTTGATTATATAAAATGTGATATTGAAGGGTATGAAGACAGGGTTATACCGGGTTTTAAAGAAATAATAAGAAGGGACAGGCCTGTAATACAGCTTGAACTGGCAGAGAAAAACAGGGAGCTGATAAACAGGTTTCTGTCCGGTGAAGGATATAAGTCATATATACCGGTGAAAGGAGGACTGGCTGCTGCCGGAAGCTCTCAGGATTATAACAGTGACATCATTTATATTCATAATGACAGAATAGATGAGATCAATAAGTTCAAACTAACTATAAGTGTAATTTAATAAATTCAAGCTATGCCAAAAGTAACAAAAGAACATGCCCTTAAGTACCACAGTACAGGGCGCAAAGGAAAAATTGAAGTAATACCTACAAAACCTTACAGCACCCAGTTCGACCTGAGTCTGGCTTACACCCCGGGTGTCGCCTATCCGTGTAAGGAAATAGAAGCTAATCCGGACGATGCCTATGAATACACTGCAAGGGCCAACCTGGTTGCTGTAATATCAAACGGAACAGCCGTACTTGGCCTGGGCGATATAGGAGCACTGGCAGGCAAGCCTGTTATGGAAGGTAAAGGACTGCTGTTTAAGGTGTTTGGTGATGTTGACGTGTTTGATATTGAGGTGGATGAGAAAGATGTAGATAAGATGGTTGAGTTCTGTACAAAGATATCTCCAACCTTCGGAGGGATTAACCTTGAGGATATAAAGGCACCCGAATGCTTTGAGATAGAAGAAAGGCTGAAAAGGGACCTTGACATACCTGTGTTCCATGACGATCAGCACGGCACTGCCATTATATCGGGGGCCGGACTGCTCAACGCACTGGAGATAAACGGAAAAAAGATTGAAGACCTGAAAATGGTTGTAAGCGGTGCAGGCGCAGGAGCTATATCATGCACCAAGTTGTATGTGGCCCTGGGAATAAAAAAGGAGAATATAGTGATGGTGGACTCAAAGGGTGTCTTAACGAAAAAGAGGACTGACCTGAATAAGTACAAGGCCGAATTTGCCACAGACAGGGATATAAGCACGCTTGCTGAAGCATGTAAGGATGCAGACGTATTCCTCGGTCTTTCCGTTGCCGATATGATGACCAAGGATATGCTGGCCAGTATGGCTCCCGACCCGATAGTTTTTGCGATGGCCAATCCCAATCCCGAGATATCCTACGAGGATGCAATGTCAACAAGGGATGACCTTATTTTCGCAACAGGAAGGTCTGACTATCCCAACCAGGTAAATAATGTACTTGGTTTCCCCTTTATTTTCCGTGGAGCACTTGATGTTATGGCCTCGGATATCAATGAAGAGATGAAGCTGGCGGCAGCATATGCACTGGCCGACCTGGCCAAGGAGCCTGTTCCCGCAGAGGTGGCTAAAGCATATAATGTTGATAAGCTTGAGTTTGGCCGCGACTATATTATTCCCAAGCCGCTTGACCTGAGACTTATATCATATGTGGCATCAGCTGTTGCCAAAGCAGCAATGGACTCCGGTGTGGCAAGGAAACCGATAAGCGACTGGGATGCCTACAAGGAATACCTTGATACCAGGGTAAGGAAACATATACAGGATATAGGAAAAGCCTGTGTTGAGGAGATTGAGTATTAAGAAAAAACACAGCCGGAGAGATGGTCTGTGTTATAAGGATCGAATACTAATAACAACTGAAAAGAGAAAGAGGGGATACCACAAGGTATCCTCTTTTTTTAACCATAAGCATCATTAAGGGGACCTCGCCTTCCTGTAAAACCCTTTTCAGATGCCTGTTCCATCCTTTTCTCGAACAGTACGGAAAGCGCCCTGGCTATCTGGTCAACAGAAAAGGAGCTCCTGTTAAGGGTCACATCAAAAAGGTAATCGAGGTTAAGGGGTTTTTTGTCAAGAAAATTTATTATCAGCTTATACCTCTTCTCATCAGTATCCACCACATATTCTTCAGCTTCCTCAATACCAAGCTTCCTTTTCTTCATAATATTTTCCACCCGCCAGTAAAAAGGAGCCACAAGCCGCACATGAAGGGCACTGTGTACCATGCCTGTAATTGATACCCCTCCCCGGCCCACCAGAACGACATTCCCTTCCCGGCAGATTGACAGCACCACTTCCTTAATGGTTTTCTTTACCTTTTCATCACTTATATACCTTCCGGAAATTGCCATGAGCATCTCTGAGAATCCGGACAGCTGATCCCTCTTAATATAACTTTCAATATTATAAGTGCCGGTATCCAGCTTACGTGCAGTATTCAGCAATATCTCCTTATCCACCCATTTCCATCTTGACGTGCCCTGCTCCTTGTTCAGGAATGAGACAAGCCTCTTGGCCACAGCCACCGCATCGCAGCCTGTCTGCCTGGATATGGTAATAACCGGACCAAATTCCCGCGGTGACCCTTTCAACAGATCTTTCCTGTACCTGTCATCAAAATATTTAAAAAACTTCTCCAAAACAGCTGAGTTTAACAATCAGGATGACTTCCCTCTTATTTAAACAATAATTTATATACCCTGACCGGTCTTTATAAGCTCAGCAATAAGTTACAAATAATTCCGGAAATAAAAAATAAATAAACACATATAACACAACAGGCGCGGATATTAAGTCTTTAAAAGACACACTGCACTCTATAAGGGCAGGTCTTTCGCACGTTCAGCCTCAACATCCTCTATGGTCTTGGGCTTTGGCTTTCCAAGCAGCTCATAGCCTGTTTCGGTAATAAGAAAATCCTCCTCATTCCTTATTCCACTGAAATCGCGGTACTCATTAACCTTATCAAAATTTATAAAGTCCTTATTGGTACCTTCATTTTTCCACTTGTCTATCAGTTCAGGTATAAAGTATATGCCCGGCTCAATGGTAAGGACAAATCCGGGTTCAAGCTTACGTCCCAGCCTTAAGGATTTAATACCAAATTGTTTGGATCTCTCCTCTCCGTCCCAGCCTACATATATCTCTCCAAGATCTTCCATATCATGAACATCCATGCCCATCATATGACCAAGTCCGCAGGGGAAGAACAGAGCATGTGCACCGCTGGCAACAGCATCGTCAACATTGCCTTTCATCAGTCCCATATCCTTCAGTCCCCTCACAATAACCCTTGCCGATTCAAGATAAACCTCCTTAAAGACTACCCCGGGCTTAAGCATGCTGATAGACATATTATGGCTGTCGAGGGTTAAATTATATATATCCCTTTGCCGTGATGTGAAATGAGGATCAACAGGCACGGTGCTTGACAGGTCGGCACCATATCCCGATTCCACCTCGGCACCTGCATCAAGAAGGAACATCTGTCCGCTCTTCAGCGTATTGCCATGGTAATGATTATGCAATGTCTGGCCGTTAATGGTAGCAATGATAGGGAATGATATCCGTGCTCCCACAGATTCAGCAGCATGGTTAACGGCTGCTGCCACCTGCGCTTCAGTCACACCGGGAGCAACCATGCGCATGGCCGTTCGATGCATGTCCACCGAAATATCGGCAGCTTTCTTCAGCTCGATTATCTCCTCTTCAGTCTTGTAGTTCCTCTGGGCTATAACGGCCCTTACCAGTGCTATGGAAGCTTCGGACTGTGCTTCAGCCGGCAGTATGCCAAGCCATTCAAAAAGCTTGATCTTATTCTCAGGCCTGTAGGGTGGCAGGAAATGAATGGTCCGCCCCTTGCCGGCTTCTTTCTGAAGCATCCCGACAAGATCTTTAATTGGTGCAGCTTTGGTAAGTCCGAATTGCGCAGCTCTTTCTTTTATCGTAGGCTGCGGTCCCATCCATACAAAGTCTATCACGGTAAGGTCATCACCGAAAATAATATCATCACCGCTGTCACAATCAATTACACCTGCCACCGAGGGAATGTTAAGTCCCATAAAGTACCTGAAAGTACTGTCCTGGTGAAAATGAAAAGGATTATCAGCATAATTCATCGGGCTTTCATCGTTGCCCAGCAGCAGTATCAGTCCTGATCCCACTGTTTTCCTCAGTTCGTCTCTTCTCTTGTTATAAACTTCTTTTTTAAACATAATTATTGATTTATTTACATTGATTCGTGTTCCCGGCATCTTGATAGTGCATTTTGCAAATTTTAGCCCGGCTCCATTATTTATTACATTGATTCGTGTGCCGTGCGTCTTATTATTTCATTTTGCAGGTCCTCGCCCAGGTCATTGAAATAATCGCTGTACCCGGCCACCCTTACTATAAGGTCGCGGTACAGTTCAGGATGTTTCTGCGCATCCCTGAGGGTATCGGCTCCCACAACATTAAACTGTATATGGTGACCGTCTAGCTTAAAGTAACTTCTTATCAGGGCTGTCAGCTTGGGATAGCTTTCCTCATCCTCAAAAAACTGGGGGCTGAATTTCTGGTTCAGCAGTGTACCACCAGTCTTCAGGTGATCTATTTTGGAAGCTGATTTAATAACAGCTGTAGGTCCGAGCCTGTCAACACCCTGGAAGGGAGATATACCCTCCGAGAGTGGCACATATGCCCTGCGTCCGTCAGGTGTGGCACCTATCACCGAGCCGAAATACACATGGGATGTTGTCGGCAGCATATTGATCCTGTGCACTGCCCCCCTGGGAGTAATCCTTCCGTTAACAGCATCATAGAATGTCTCAAAGACCATAACAGCATGCCTGTCGGCATAATCATCATCATTGCCATATTTAGGTGAGTTGTAGACAAGGTCATACTGCAGCTGGTCATACCCTTTAAAATCATTCTTCATGGCATCCTTCAGCTGCTTCCATGAATATTTCTTCTCATCGAAAATATTAAACCTGATGGAGCTCAGCATATCGGTTATGGTACCCAGTCCCACTCCCTGTATATATGTGGTATTATACCTTGCTCCACCCTCATTATAGTCTTTTCCGTTTTCAATGCAGTCTTCAATCAGCAGTGAAAGGAAAGGAACCGGTAGGTTCCTGGCAAAGATTCTTTCGATAATATTATTGCCCTTTATCTTGGTTGAAGCAAAATATTCAAGCTGTGTTTTAAAAGCCTCGAAGAGCTCATCAAAGGTCCTGAACTCATCCACCTCACCCACAGGCAGTCCCACCAGATCGCCCGTACGGGAGTCCTTACCGTTATAGAGTGTTATCTCCAATATCTTGGCAAGGTTAAAATAACCTGTCAGCCAGTAGGCTTCAGTACCGAAGGCCCCTGTCTCAACACACCCCGAGGCACCACCGTTACGGGCATCCTCAAGAGATTTACCCTGTCTTAATAGTTCCTGTATAATAGCATCGGTATTAAAGCATGAGGGCTGGCCAAAGCCTGTCTTTATTATATCCAGTGTCTTATAAACAAATTTATCCGGATTCTTTTTTGATATCTGTACCATGGAGCTGGGCTGCAGTATCCTCATCTCCCTTATCACATCCAGCAGCATATATGTCATATCATTCACTGCATTTGTCCCGTCAGTTTTTACCCCACCCAGGTTAATCAGGCAAAAATCGGTATAGGTATTGCTTTCCTGTGCCGTAACACCCATCTTGGGCGGGGAAGGATGATTATTGAATTTAACCCAGAAGCACCCCAGGAGCTCATATGCCTTTTCCTTTGTGAGTATGCCCTTCTCCATATCAGAGCTAAACACAGGATGCAGGTGCTGATCCAGTCTGCCCGGATTAAAAGAGTCCCACGGGTTCAGTTCAGTTACCACTCCCAGGTGGATGAACCAGTAGTGCTGCAGCATCTCATGGAATGATTCAGGCGCATTGGCAGGCACCTTAAGACATATTCTTTTCATCTCCAGCAGCTCCTTTTTCCGGTTCTCATCCTTTGTCCTGGCTGCCATCCGTCCCAGCTCTTCTGCATTACGCCCGGCATACATGATTATTGCATCACAGGCTATATCCATTGCTTTCAACTCCTCCTGCTTATCATAGGCCTTAGGGTCATTATAATAGTCCAGGGCCCGGATACTTGACTCTATCTCCTCCTTAAGTCCAAGGAAGCCCGTCCTGAACATCTTATAACCCAGCACTGTATGTCCGGGTGCCCTCTGTTCCTGGAATTCAGTAAAAACACCGGCCTTATAGGCTTTCTTCCAGGCAGGGGTCATGGCCTCCATTATCCTGTCGCGGTTACTCTTACCCTTCCAGTAGGGAATAATTTCATTTTCATATATCTCTTTAACCTCATCACTGACCCTGAATGACACTTTCTCCCTTGTATCCAGTATCTCCAGGTCATCCAATGAATGGAGGCTTATCTCCGGGTATGTAGGAGTTGCTTTGGGCTCCGGTCCCCTCTCCCCCACTATCATTTCACCCTCATTGATGCAAAGCTTCTTGTTTTTCAGTATATATTCAAAAGCTCTTGCCCTTCTTACCGGCACCGATAACTCCCTGGCATCTCCGCTTTTATAAAAGTCAGTAACCAGCAAAGCCCTCTCGGCTGATATGGATTCAGCAGCATTGAGGCTCTGTTCCTTTAATTTCTTAACTCTGTCTGTAAGTATCATATCTTTTAGTATTTATCCTCCTATTTTCACATTAATTCCACTTTCGGCAAAAAATTCCTTCAGCCGGTCCATTCTTTCCGTGGACGGCTGCTCAACATCTTTCATCTTATATTCAAGCCCAAACTTTTTGTATTTGGAGCTTCCTATCCGGTGATAAGGCAGGAGGTCAATCCTGTCCACATTGGTTCCGTGACGTGTAGCTACAAAATCGCGGAAAACATTCAGCTGCTCATCATCATCATTAAAGCCAGGTATTATGGGAATCCTTATTATCACCTTCTTACCCTTTTCCAGTATATAATCATAGTTCTCCTGTATTAACTCATTTGATACGCCCGTGTACTTAAGATGCTTTTCCGGATCCATATGTTTTATATCAAAGAGAAACAGGTCGGTATATGGCAATATCTTATCTATATCTTGCCTGCCGGCATAGCCTGATGTATCGACAGCCGTGTGTATTCCTTCCTCATTGAAAGCTCTCAGGGCCTCTGCCAGGAAACCGGGCTGCAGCAGTGGCTCACCACCGGAGAAAGTAACACCTCCCCCTGATTCCTCAATAAAAACCATATCCTTTTTCACTATCTCCACCAGGCTCTCAACAGTGTAATGTTTACCCACCGTCTCCTTAACAGTGAATTCCTTGTCACCTATCCTGTCAACCCTGTCAACCTCCTGTATATCACCTCTTATACCCTCGGGATTATGACACCACATGCATCCGAGCGGACAGCCTTTCATAAAGAAGGTGACCCGGATACCCGGACCGTCATGTATTGCATATCTTTTGATATTGAATATCAAACCTGTCATAAGTTGAAAATTTATTATTCTGCTGTAAACAAAATAAGTTAGACAATAAAACAAACAAGGATTGTAAAAGGTGGTATCAGGACTGAGAGCCATAAAACATCCAGCACTCATATAAACGCTTACCCAGGCGGTTATACATAAATCTATGTGACAGATGTTGTAGCATAATTTTTATTTATCCA
>CAZGUR010000150.1:0-8086 GCA_964529295.1 uncultured Rikenellaceae bacterium
TCCGACAGCCCGTACTGCTGTATGCTTGTGCCCATGGCACCGTCGAGCACCAGTATCCTGTGCCTTATCTCTTCCTGTATTGTTTTTGTCTTCATCGCCTGCAAAGATAATACATGCCTTTCTAATGCCGTGCTTTCAGGGCCAAAGAAATGGCGGCCCGCTTTTTACAACAGGGCCATAAAAGCGTTCATATGTGTCAGATCATCCCGTATCTCATACAGCCTTTCCAGGTTTACCCTGCCTGTAACATATTTATAATCCTTTCCCCGGAAATGCTCATGGACAGACTCAAACCGCATCTTTTCCAGGTCGCGCTCATCATTATACCTGAAATATATATCCAGTTCAGTGTTGCGGCTATAGGACGTGACTGTTTGCTGTGTCCTTTTCTTATATTCATACCTGTAGTTATAGAGGCTGGCTGATATATCCGAGAGCACGGCGCACCCGGTGGCATGTCCACCGGCCCCTTTGCCGTAGAAAAACTGTTTATCGGCAAACACTGCTTCGGCCACCACACCGTTATACTCATCCTCCACATTGTAAAGGTATTTACCCTCCGCTATAAAGCGGGGCATGACATAGCTGCTGATAGTGTTATTACCGACCTTGCCGGCCCATGGCACCAGCTTTATCTTCTGCCTCTTTTCACGGGCATGCTGTATATCGAATTCATTGATATTCCTTATACCGTAATGAAACACCTCGGAGGGATCAGTGAGGAGTCCCCATGCATGCAGGGTTATTATCACCAGCTTGTATTTGGCATCTATGCCGTCTATGTCACAGGCGGGATCACTTTCGGCAAAGCCTTTCTCCTGTGCCCGGGCCAGCACCTCGTCAAAGCTGCTGCCGTTCCTGTGCATGCCTGACAGTATATAGTTGGATGAGCCGTTAAAGATACCCCTTAGAGAGATAAGCAGCTCATTATCATAATATTCCTCCAGGTTCCTTATTATGGGTATGCTGCCGCAGGCCGATGCTTCATACAGCAATGACACATTATACTTACGCTGCATCTCAACCAGCTCTTCCAGCTTGGTGGCCACCATTTTTTTGTTTGCCGTTACCACGCTTTTTCCCTTGCGCATGGCCGAGGTAACGATATCATAAGCCTCAGCGGCATCATCTATCAGCTCAACGATAAGTTCTATCTCCGGGTTATCGAGTATATCGTTTTTGTTAAAGGTAAAACGGGACATGTCCAGGCGCCTCTCTTTGGACCTGTCTTTAACACATATACCTGCAATACCGGCCTTAAAGCCATGCGAGCTGTCAAGCACATCATGCAGTCCCTGTCCCACACAGCCATAGCCGAACAGCCCTATTTTCACGTTTCTTTTTTCCATCTTTTGTTTTTTGGATGCCTGCGGCTCACTGAGCCTGCAAGACAATTTTTACATCTGTTGTAAATCTCTTCCTATGCTGTGTATACGCAGCTGCAGCTCATCTGTGCCTTTCATAAAGCTTTTGACCAGTGTGCTCACCTTTTTTGTTTCCACCAGGAAGCCATCATGACCGTAGAGTGAGTCTATCACGAAGCATATGGCCCCGGGTATATTGTCGGCCACAAATCTCTGTTCCTCCGGGGGGAAGAGTATATCCGAGCTTATGCCTATACACAGTGTTTTGGCTTTAATACCCGCCAGTGCCTCTTTTACCCCGCCTCTTCCGCGTCCAACATTATGGCTGTCCGATACCTGTGTAAGCCTGTAGTATGACCATGCATTAAAGCGCCTCACCAGCTTGTCTCCCTGGTAAGCCTGGTATGATGAGGCCCTGTACCCATCAAGCTTATCATCCGTCTCCTCACCCTGTGTATTGTTATATGTCACCTTATTCCTGTAGCTCAGCAGTGCCAGCGCCCGGGCTGCTTTCAGTCCATTGCCGGCCGACTGCGGGTCGCCATTCCTGAATCCGGGGTCGGCCTCTATTGCCAGTCGCTGCGACTCGTTAAAAGCTATGGCCCATGGCGACTGCCTGGCGTTGGATGCTATAAAAACCAGTCTTTTTACCAGGTCGGGGTACATAATACTGTATTCCAGCGCCTGGTGTCCCCCTATCGATGCCCCTATAACAGTGTGTATGCCTGTTATACCCAGGTGCTGCCTCAGTATATCATGCACCCTTACCTGGTCGCGGCATGTAATAAGTGGAAAATCATCGAGCCATGGTTTGTTTGTACCCGGATTGATATCGAGGGGACCGGTGCTGCCATAGCATGATCCCAGGATGTTGGCACAGATAATAAAGTACCTGTCGGGATCGAGCATCAGGCCTTCACCAATAACCCCGGGCCACCATTCTGTTATATCGGAGTTGGCTGTAAAGGCATGGCATACCCATACTACATTATCCCGCTGCCTGTTCAGTTTGCCCCGGCTGTGGTAGGCTATCACCAGTGAGGGTAAGCTGCGTCCCCCTTCCGTGACAAACTCATTATCATATATATATTTTCTGACCGGACTTTTACCGGTGTCTTTTTTTAAAACGCTGTTATGACCGTTTTTTCCCTTGCGATTATTGTTCAGTTCTTTCTTCATGGCCTTTATTTTAATGATTTGAATGCCTCTTCGAAGTCGGCAATGATATCATCTATATGCTCTATACCCACCGACACCCTGAAGAGTCCGGGCAGCACACCCGCGTTCAGCTGCTCCCCGCTGCTCAGCTGGGCATGGGTGGTGGCTGAAGGCTGTATTATCAGTGTTTTTGCATCACCCACATTGGCCAGGTGGCTTACCAGCCTGAAGTGCTCGACCAGTGCTTTGGCTTTCTCACCCGTCTCCTTAAGCACAAAGCTGAGCATACCGCCATAGCCCCTTTTCATATATTTCCGGGCAAGCTGGTGCTGCGGGTTGTCTTTCAGTCCCGGATAGTTAACACTCTCCACAAGTGGATTATCACGCAGCCATTCAGCCAGTGCAATGGTGTTGGAGCAGTGCCTGTCCATTCTCAGCGACAGTGTTTCGAGTCCCTGCAGCAGCAGGAAGGAGTTAAAAGGGCTTATTGCCGGACCGTAATCCCTCAGTCCTTCCAGTCGCGCCCTGGCAATAAAAGCCGTATTGCCGCCGGCCGATGCGGGACCGAATTTATTGTTATATACCAGTCCGTGATACCCCGGCGAGGGACTGGTGAATACCGGGAAGCGGCTCTTATCCCAGTTAAATTTCCCGGAGTCGGTGATAACACCCCCGATGCTGGTACCGTGACCCCCGATCCACTTGGTGGCCGATTCGACAATTATATCCGCGCCATGCTCCAGGGGCCTGCACAGGTATCCGCATGCCCCGAAGGTATTATCCACAATAAGAGGTAAGCCGTGATGCCGTGCCAGGGATGCCAGCGGCACGAAGTCTGGTATATTGAATCCGGGGTTTCCTATTGTCTCCACATATATGGCTTTTGTGCTGCCATCTATCAGTTTATCAAATGATGAGGGGGCAAGGCTTTCAGCAAAGCGTGCTTCAATGCCTGTGCGTGACAGGCTGTTCTTAAACTGGCTATAGCTGCCGCCATAGAGGAAGGGGGAGCTGACAAAGTTATCACCGCTACTCATTATTGTGCTGAGGGCTATGAACTGCGCTGCGTGTCCGGATGCCACAGCCAGCGCCGCTATCCCGCCCTCGAGGCTTGCCACCCTCTTTTCCAGCACTTCCGTGGTGGGATTGTTTATACGTGTGTATATATTGCCGGGCTCATCGAGATTAAACACTGCGGCGGCATGTGCTGCACTGTCGAAGGTGTATGATGATGTCTGGTATATAGGCACTGCCCTGGCATTTGTTGCCTTATCGGGTGCATGACCTGCATGCACCTGTAATGTTTCAAATTTCATGATACATTAAGTTTATATGGATGAATAAAGAGATAATGGGATTATGCCCGGGCGCAATGGTATTGCACCATCAGGGCATGTCGGGCTATTCCCGGTGAGCACCGGGAATCAGCGCATGTCCATAGGCAGAATAGGTCTGTTCAGATCTCTTTTCATTATAAGGCAATAGTGCTTAATTAGAACAACAAACTTAAGAATGTTTTTTTTATTATGCAAAAAATGGTAAGATCAGGGTAAGCAGGCCTTCACCTTGTTCTTTTCCCGGGTTTTTGCAGCATCATCCTGTTGAGGTAGGAGATAAGCACTGTCCGGAGCCGGTTAAGCTTATACTGTCTTTCGGGTATGGGGTGTATTTTAAGCGGACGGATAAGGTTATGTCCCTTGTATATGGCCTCTACGCGTCCGGCTACCATATCGCCTGTTACGGGCTTGTCGGACGACCGGCAGCTGTCGCCTCGCGTAATATAGTACCTTGTGCCGTCCGACTCATAGGCCAGCACCAGCCTGTGCACCACCATATCCTTCTTCCTTTTCCAGGCTATTATCATGCCGCATTTAAGCTCTTCATCCGGCACCGGTTTGATGATAATGATATTACCCGGCTTTATGGCCGGGAACATGCTGTATCCCGATGCCTCTATTCGCAGGGATGTCCCTTTGTCGAGCAGCTCATCCGCCAGGTCGCGAAGCACTTTCCGTTGGTCTTTATCAGGATCCGTCACTCTCAATATATTTTATTACGGTGCTGTCAGGCACAAATTTAAGATTTTTTGTGTTTACCATCATCACCAGCCTGTGTATTGCCCCGGTCAGTTTTTCTATAAGGCTTATATTCCAGTGATGCTGTATGCAGTTGGCCATCACGGCCGTCATGGCCTCCGGCTGTCGCAGCGCCATAACCTCATTGCTATTGCCGTGCTCAATGATATATATTGATGAGAGGAGGCTCTTTTTGCTCCTCTCGTTATTATATACGGGGGTGTTATACATAAATATGCCGCCGTCTGTCTGTCTGAGTATAAGCCTGTCGTCATGCACCACCTTTGATCCCGCCTCATGAAAGATGCCCGCCATTGTTGTCTTGCCCTTACCTGAGCGGCCGGTGAAAAGGTATCCCATGTCCTTATGCAGCACCCCTGAGCCGTGTATGAATATATCCCCTTTGAGAGCCGTGAGGTAGTATAGCAGGAGCCCGTCCACCGGGTAGCACATGGGGTTGACTTCGTCTGTCAGGGTATCCATCACCAGGTCCCAGCTAAGCTCTTCCGGCCTTATTATAAGCATGGCTTCGTCGCAGTTATCGTCGGTGGGACAGATAGTATGTATTATTATTCTCGGTGTTTTATGGTATACGGTCCAGAACTTATCGCTCTTTTGTACCCTTTCGCCCCCTGCCTCCTCTACCTGCGGGGCCCTGAAGACGGCTGTGGCGCCGGGTGGCAGCTGTACTGGTCCCCTGAAGACATTGACTGCCAGGTCGTAGTCTGCATCTGTTGTCAGGAAATCCTCTTGCGAAGCTGAAGGCCTAAGGACGAGTCCATCGCTCATCCCCTTAAAGAAGATGGTATAGTCTGCTATTTTAAGGGAATAGTTGCTCATTCAATAATGATAAGGTACTCTTTCATATCGCGGAAGAAGGCCAGCACATCATTGAGGGCATCTTTCGGGTGCACCTCGAACTCCTCTTCCAGCTCATCGATGATATCCTTCACCGTACGTTCGCCGTTCAGCCTGTCCCATATAAAGACCGCGGTGCTGTTAAGTGTATAAACGGATTTCATGTCTGCGATATTGTCTGTTACCGGCACAAGCACATAGTCATCGCCCGTGTTGCGTGCCACTATTCCCGGTGAGCGCGAATATTTTGTCTCCAGGTTGATCATTCAAAGATGCTGTTGTTTTGAGTCAGGTAGATGTAAAGATAATAAAAAGTAATCATCTGCAGCGGAAAATGGCACCTATGATTCGAGCATAAAGTCGAGTTGCTTCTTCTGCAGGTCGGCTTTCACCACGCTCACCTCCACACTGTCGCCAAGCGTATATTCCTTACCCTTATAGCGTCCGCGCACGCAGTAGCTCTCCTCATCATATTCATAGAAGTCATCATCGAGGTCGCGTGTCGACACCATGCCCTCGCACTGGTTCTCCACTATCTCCACGTATATACCCCATTCGGTGACTCCCGATATGACCCCTTCGAATACCTGTCCCAGCTTATCCTGCATAAACTCGACCTGCTTGTACTTGATGGATGCCCTTTCGGCCTCCACCGCCAGCCTTTCCCTTTTGGATGCATGCTCGCATCTCTGCTCATACTTTTGTTTATCCTTTGATGACTCACCCTTAAGGTAGGCTGTCAGCAGACGGTGCACCATCATGTCGGGGTACCTCCTTATAGGCGAGGTGAAGTGGGTGTAATGGCTGAATGACAGGCCGTAGTGCCCTATATTCTCCGTTGAGTACACCGCCTTGGCCATGGAGCGCAGCGCGAGTGTCTCGATAAGGTTCTCTTCCTTCTTTCCCTGCACCTCTTTGATAAGGCTGTTGAGCGAGTGGGCCAGTGAGCGACCGCTCTTGCTGTCGAGCCTGTAGCCGAACCGCTTGACGAAGAGGCCGAACTTATCTATTTTCGCGGGATCCGGCTTATCATGTATCCTGTATACGAAAGTCTTTCTCTTCTCTTTCTTCACCCCGCCAATAAATTCGGCCACCTCCCTGTTGGCCAGCAGCATAAACTCCTCCACCAGCTGGTTGGCCGTGCCGGTGTCGCGGAACTTAATATTCACCGGGTATCCTTTTTCGTCCAGTACAAACTGCATCTCCCTGCGCTCAAAGGAGAAAGCTCCCGTGTCGAATCGTCTCGACCGCATCTTCTGTGCCATGCCGTGGAGGGTGAGTATTATCTCTTTCAGGGGGCCGTCACCGCCGTCTATTATATCCTGTGCCTGGGCGTAGGTAAATCGTTTATCCGAGTTAATGATGGTACGTCCGAACCAGCGTTCCTTTATATTGGCCTCATCATCCATGGTGAAGACAGCGGAATATGTCAGCTTGTCGCTTCCCGCGTTAAGCGAGCACAGGTTGTTGGAGAGTCTCTCCGGCAGCATGGGCACCACGCGGTCCACAAGGTATACCGAGGTGCCGCGGTGCTCCCCTTCCTTGTCCACTATGGATTCCTCATCAATATAATGGGTCACATCGGCTATATGTATCCCCACTTCCCAGAGGCCGTTTTTGAGTTTGCGCAGCGACAGCGCATCATCAAAGTCCTTGGCGTCGGCTGGATCAATGGTGAATGTCGGCGTCCTCCGGAAGTCGCGACGCCCTGCCTCCTCCTCCTTTGTTATCTGTGCCGGTATCTTCTCCGCCGCTTTTTCCACCTTGTCGGTGAATTTGGCCGGCAGCTCAAACTCGGCCAGAATGGCATGTATCTCCGTCTCGTGCTCACCCGGCATACCCAGCACCTGCACTATCTCGCCCACCGGGTTTTTCTGCCTTGGATCCCACTGCGTTATGCGTGCCACCGCTTTCATTCCCTGCTTTGCCCCGTTCAGCTTGTCATTAGGTATGAACAGGTCAAAAGGCATCCCCTTGGTGTCGGGTATCAGGAAGGCGAACTGCGGCATTGTCTCCACCGTGCCCACGAAGGTCTCGCGCGCCCTCTCTGTTATCTCCACCACCTCGCCCTCGGGCCTGTTACCTTTCCTGCGCACCAGCATACGCACTTTCACCTTGTCGCCGTGCAGCGCCGTGTTAAGGTTGCGGTTGGACACAAACACGTCCTCTTCCAGTTCGGCGCCGGTAATAAAGCCGTAGCCCTGCCTTGTCATGTCCACCGTACCTGTAATGTAGCCCCCGGACTGTCTCATCCTGTATCGGCCCTTGTTGACCTCCTCGATAAAACCCATCTTTTTGAGCTCGTGGAGTATGCTTGATATCTGCTTGCGTTGTGTGGGCTCTGTGATATTGAGTCGCGCCGCCACCTGCTTATAGTTGAATATTTTTTTCTGCTCTCCCTGGAATACCTGTTTTACCTGTCCAGCCAGCTTCTTATTGTCTTTTGCCGGCTTCTTTTTCTTTGCCATATATCTTGTTTTCCACAAAGATACAATTTATTTGCTGCCTTTATTTATTACCCGGTTGTGGAATTTGTGTGACTGATGGTGATTATGTTGTTTTGTTGGGTGAGGCAGCATGCTTACTGCTGTTTTTGAAGCTGGAGTAAAACTATTTGATCCCGAATTATTT
>CAZGUR010000151.1:0-7312 GCA_964529295.1 uncultured Rikenellaceae bacterium
TTACATTGGCCACGGTACGTATCATATCCAGTGGCCTTTCCACACCCATTATCAGTGCCAGTCCCTCTGCCGGTATACCCACCGAACTGAGTACTATCACCAGCATTATCACTGCTCCGCCCGGGACTCCAGGTGCCCCTATAGAGGCCAGTGTTGCAGTAAGTACTATAGTAAGCTGCTGGGTAATATTCAGATCGAGACCAAAAACCTGGGCAATGAATACGGCGGATACGGCCTGGTAGAAGGAAGAGCCGTCCATATTGATCGTTACACCTACGGGCAGGACAAAATTGGCCACTGACCTTGAAACTTTAAGCTTCTGGGTAAGTTGTTTAAGTGTTACAGGCAGTGTTGCCGCACTTGAACTGGTGGAGAAAGCCACCATCTGAACGGGTATAAGGTGCTTATAGAAATCCTTTACCCTGATTTTCGTAAACAGTCGTATATAAAGGGGATATAACCCGAATATCATTATCAGCAACCCGACTATAGTAAGCGCGGCATATTTACCCAGGGCCACGAATAACTGAGCATCACCGGAAAATTCTGTAATCAGTGCCGACAGCAGCGCAAAAACACCTATGGGGGCAAAGCGCATAACAATGTCAACTATCTTGAGAATTATATCATTCAGGCCGTCAAAAAGATCCTTAACCACTCTTACCTTGCTGGCTTCCAGCAGTATCATGGCAATGGAGAATAAGAGTGAAAAGAAGATAACCTGCAGCATGTTGGCATTGTCACCGGTAGCCCTGATTACATTATCAGGAACCATATCCTCGAAGAAAGCCAGCGGAGGTCTTTCCTTCACCAGTCCTGCAATATCTTCCGATGCCTCAACATTATTCTGATACTGAAGCTGGAACTCCTGCCTTTTCTCCTGGCTGAATGTATGTCCGGGTTTAACAAAGTTTACCAGCACCAGCCCGAAAATAATGGATATAACCGTTGATGCCAGGTACAGTCCGAGCGTTTTGGCTCCTATCCTCGAGAGCTTGGTAATATCTGTAATACTGGTTATCCCTTTTACCAGCGAGACGAAGATAAGTGGTACCGCTATCAGTTTAAGCAGTTTGATAAATATTGTACCCCAGGGTTTAACCCAGTCGGCAGTAAAATTTTCCAGTCCCGTATTCACGGCAATCAAACCCCATATAACACCGAGGATCATGCCGAATATTATCTTAAGCCACAGGGGATATTTTCTTTTTTTGGAATTCATATCATAATTATAGACCAGCCAAACAATTATTCAGTTTAAGATCGCCTAAAAGTAGGAATAATTCTCCACCGTTAAATTACCAGGGGATATTATACAGCATAAAATCTGAAAAAAAACTTATCAGCACTCGCCTCCGCAATTATCATGACTGCCGCAGTCAGTACAGCCCTCATCATTCTTTGCACTCAGCTCTTCCGGACTGGCTTCCCTTACATTGAGTATTTCGCCTGTAAAATGAAGACCTGTACCGGCCATGGGGTGATTAAAGTCCATTTTCACTGAAGAATCGGTGAGGGAGACCACCGTACCTATAAACCTTCTGCCCTGGGCATCAGCCATAGGAACCTGATTGCCTATAGTAAGCAGCTTATCCTCAATTTTTCCGTCAACTTCAAAGACGGACATGGGCAGGTCAACAACCAGCTCTTCCCTCTTTTCACCATATGCTTCTTCTGAGCTAAGCTTAAATTCAAACCCATCCCCTTCCGTAAGATTTTCAATATTTGACTCAAAATGAGGAAGCATCTGTCCGGCACCATATAGAAATTTCAGCGGGTTTTCGCCGCTTACCTCTTCCACAATACTGCCCTCACTGTCGCCTTCTCTTAATACGTACTTAAGAGATACCATCTTGTCCTTCTCAATTACCATAATGATTTTCTTATTTAATTTGGTTATAAAGTTGCCAAAAGTAACGATTAACAGTTAATCTGCCAATAAATTAGGCATTCAAAAAAATAAAAACATGAATCAGGCATTCATTATTCAGAAAAACAAGAAACGAAGCTGGATTTCAGAGAAGTGATTCCCTGTAAGCAATGGATATCTTAACAAAATCTTTAGCTCTGAAGCATTCTGAAAATAAATCCATGAGCTATATCCGGAATAACAAATAATTAAAACATGATATCTATCCTGATTTCGGGATTATCATATATCTGGTATTCTGATTCTGTCAGGCTCCACATAACCGTAATGTTAAGCGAGGATCTTCTTCCAAGAGACTGGCTCATACCCAGTCCTGCCAGGCTTGTATGTTCCCAGAAACGGGAGTTATCATTATAGCTGCTCTTCCAGAAATCAGACCTGAGGCTAAGCGCCTCGTACTCACCATGTACATAAAAGCCCATTCTCATACCCACAGGAACAAACTGGCTCAGATCCTGAATAAACATAAAACGGGCAAAGCTTCTGCCCCCGTAAATATCGGTCTTTCCCAGGGGATCCTTGTAATACTGGTATTTAGGTCCGGCAGCCACAGCAAACCGGGGAAGCAGCCAGACTCCAATAACCGGGGACGCTTCAATATTTGCTATTGTACCGAATTGCAGTCCAAAACTACCACCATAAAAAATCCTTTCCTGCAGAGGCGGCTTAGCCTCTTTTTGCCCGGCATACTGTCCGTACGACACCATCTCCGACAGGCAAGAAATAATAAACATCATTAATATAACCCTGGTAATCAAATATTTATCCAAATTAATCACTGAAAACAATTTATAAATATTCAAAGGAAAAAACTGTGTCAGGAAGGGCTTCCCTTTTACTTATAATCCTTTACCTTTATCCTGTTATTAAGTGCCAGCAAACCGCTATGAGATAATGCCTTCAGTTCATCTTCACCCGGACAAATAATCACTTCAGCTATAAACCCCGTCATCTCCCTTATATAATCTGTATGAGCCTGCTGATGAGCCATGCCCCCGGTCAATATTATTGCATCTACCTCTCCTTTCATCACAGCTGCCGCTGCAGCTATATCTTTTCCCACCTGGTATGATGATGCCTGCTGCACCAACCTTGCCTCTTCATCACCCTCTGCGGCTCTTTTACATATCTCCCTGAAATCGTTGGTACCGAGGTACGCCACCATACCGCCCTTGCCGCTCAGCATCTTCATGATCTCTCCTTCGCTGTACTTTCCGCTGAAACACAGCTGCACCAGCTGTCCGGCAGGCAATGAACCGGCTCTTTCCGGTGAAAAAGGCCCCTCACCATTAAGGGCATTATTCACATCAAGCACCCTGCCTTTTATATGGGCTCCTATGCTTATACCACCTCCCATATGGGCAACGATAAGGTTAAGCTCTTCATATTCCCTGTTAACTGACTCTGCGTATGTTCGCGCGACGGCTTTCTGGTTAAGGGCATGAAATATTGATTTTCTCTGTATCAGGGGGTGTCCGGACAGGCGTGCCACATCATGCATCTCATCCACCACAACAGGATCAACGATAAAAGCCTTCGATCCGGGTATCTCCCGTGCTATATCATCGGCAATCAATCCACCCAGGTTACTTGCATGTTCACCCCTCTCACCGCTTGCCAGGTCTTTCTTCATCAGCTCATTCACTTCGTATATACCTGATTCTATTGGTTTCAGCAGTCCCCCCCTGCCCACAACAGCCTTTATATCAGAGATTGCAACATCTCTTTTATCCAGCTCTTCCATTATCAGTTTTTTCCTGAAGGAAAACTGTTCGCTTATCTTTTTATATTCTGCCAGCTCATCAGAGCTGTGACTGATAGATTCCACAAAAACTATCTCATCATCACGATAGAGCCCGAACTTGGTTGATGTTGAGCCCGGGTTTACAGCAAGTATCAATTTCTCCATATAGTATAACTGTTATGATTTATTACTGTCTTTTTCAGCCATAAGACATGACAGTGCTATGCAATAAAACTTAGACATAAGCACCACCGGCACTTCTGTCCCCATAAGCATACCGGCCAGCTCACCTCCTCCGAAAAGCATCAGCCCCTTATAAAAAGGATTGCAGGCTTCAAGTGTGGGAAAAATCAGTATATCGGCATCTCCGTTGACAGGAGTGTTCACCCCCTTTATTTTTACACTTTCACTGTCACATGCCAGGAAGATATCCAGTGGTCCGTCCATTATGCACGGACTTATCTGTCCGCGTTCAGCCATCTTGCACATTATGGAATAATCCACTGAATTCTGAAAATGTTTACTCATCTTCTCCGATGCACCTATCAGTGCCACTTTGGGTTTTTCAATACCAAATCTACCGGCCATAGCAATGGCATATTCAGCCATGGCCACTTTCTGGTCAAGGTCAGGAAAAGGCAGCACTGCCGTATCTGTTATAAACAGCAGCTTATGGTAGGCGGGTATGTCCACGGCCGCCACGTAGCTTAAAACAGCCTTCGGTTTCATCAACCCCTTTTCCTTGTCCAGTACCGCCCTTATAAATTTATCCGTACCAATCAGTCCTTTCATCAGTATATCAGCCTCTCCCGATTTAACCAAAGCCACCGTTTCCACTGCCGCTGCCATTTCATTTTTAACATGCCGGATGGTAAAAAGGCTGCTGTCCAGTCCCAGTTTACCACAGGCCTTTTCAATCATTGACCTGTCACCATAGAGGTATGCTTCAACCATATTTTCCCTTACGGCTTTTTCCACGGCAGAGAGAGTATTCTCATCCTGCGCCCATGTAACGGCCAGCCTGGGTTTTACCTTACTGTCCTTTACAATGTCCGTCAGTTGTTCAAGTGACTTAATCATATAGATTTATTTTGCCGAGGCAGCAGCAAGCAGTATGCTGTCATATTTCGCCTGTTCACTGTCTGACCGCGAGGTAAGTACTATTGGCACCGATGCACCCAATATTATTGAAGCAACCTTAGCCCTGGCAAAGAAGACCATTGATTTATACAACACATTACCAACCTCAATATCAGGCATTAAAAGCAGGTCTGTATCGCCTGCCACTTCTGAGCGTATGCCTTTATGAATAGCAGATTCAAGGCTTATTGCATTATCAAAAGCCAGTGGACCGTCAATAATACAGTTTTTTATCTGGTCCCGCTGGTTCATCTTGGAAAGGAGTGCTGCATCCATTGTTGCCTGCATACTTTCATTGACCATCTCCACGGCTCCCAGCACAGCAACCTTGGGCTTTTCAACACCCAGCATATTCAGGCACCGGACAGAGTTATTTACAATGGATATCTTATCCTGCAGGCTGGGGGCTATATTCATAGCCACATCGGTTACAGCAATAAGCTTATGGTAGGTTTCAACCTCAAAGAGAGCGATATGGGAGAGAAGGTTGCCTGTTCTCAGTCCCCACTCCTTGTTAAGCACATGTTTAAGCAGGATGGAAGTACCTATCTTACCTTTCATCAGCACATCAGTTTCACCCCTGCTTGCCATTTTTACGGCTATCTCAGAAATTTTTTCTACAGAGCTTTCATTTATTATCTCTATCCCTTCTATTTCATATTTCCCTTCTGCAGCTATTCGTCGTATCTCTTTTTCATCACCTATCAGCACAGGCTGGATAATCTTATCATTATATGCTTTAAGCACTGCTCCCAGTGACTGATGGTCATGAGCGGCAGCAAGGATCAGTCGCTTAACTGTTTTATCGTCAAGCAGGTTTTTTAGTTCACTTAAGTTTTTAAGGATCATGGTTCAAAGGGCTTATTAATATAATTATTTACCGGTTGTTATATCTTTTGTATCGGATGCAATAACATACTCTTCATCTGTAGTGAGGGTCATTACCGTCACCCCTGAAGTAGGCCTGGAGATAATAAGGTCTTTTCCCTTCTTGTTATGATTGACCTCCATGTCAAATTCAAGGCCGAGATATTCCATATCAGAACATATCATCCTTCTCACGTTAAAATCATTCTCTCCCACTCCGCCTGTAAAAACAAGAACATCCAGGCCATTCAACGCGGCTACATAAGACCCAATGTACTTCTTGACCTTGTATGCATACATATTAAGTGCAAGTATTGCTCTTTCATTACCATCATTGGCCGCCATCTCAAGATCGCGCATATCCGATGAGAGTCCGCTTATACCCAGCACCCCACTCTCCTTGTTTATCATATTACTTACATTCTGTACATTAAAATGCTCCTTATCAGCAATATATATAAGCACACCTGGATCAACCTCACCCGAGCGAGTTCCCATTATCAGTCCGTCAACAGGGGTAAAACCCATGGATGTATCAATCGACTTCCCCCTGTCAATGGCAGCAACCGAAGCACCGTTACCAAGATGACAGGTAATGATTTTAAGCTCATTAATATCTTTCTTAAGCATCCCGGCAGCTTTCAGGGCAACAAATTTATGGCTTGTACCATGAAAACCATATTTACGTACACGGTATTTATCATAATATTCATATGGAAGGGCATACATATATGCATAATCGGGAATAGTCTGGTGGAAAGATGTATCGAATACAGCAACCTGGGGTACTCCCGGAACAAGTTTCTCCACGGAAAGTATACCCTTAAGGTTGGCGGGGTTATGCAGCGGTGCCAGTTCGCAGCACATCTCAATATCTTTCTTCACCTTGCTGTCTATCAAAACACTGCGGGTAAAATTCTCACCACCGTGCGCCACCCTGTGTCCCACTGCAGCAATATGCCTGACATCATTTATTACACCATATTCCTTATGTGTCAGGGCATCAATCACAAGGTTAATACCTATAGTATGATCGGGAATATTTGTAATGATTTTGTAAGGTTCTTTTCCCAGGGGCTTATGACTCAGGATACTGTCACTTATTCCTATGCGTTCAACAAGACCTTTTGCCATTACTTCAGCGCCATTTTCCAGGTCAAAAACCTTATATTTAATTGATGAGCTGCCACAATTGAGGACGAGGATTACCATATTCTATTTGAGTTTATTGGGTTTATTTCAGTTAACAAGATAATAATTTAGCTTTAAAATGCGGGTATGATAATGTCCCCGTTAATTATGCTTTTTCAACAGACTGTGTAGCTGTTATTGCCACCAGGTTCACTATGTCACTTACAGAGCAACCTCTTGACAGATCGTTGATTGGCGCTGCCATACCCTGCAGTACGGGACCTACAGCTTCAGCCTTGCCCAGTCTCTGAACAAGCTTATAGGCAATATTCCCGGCATCAAGAGAGGGAAATACCAGTACATTTACCTTACCTGCAATCTTACTGTCAGGAGCTTTTTTCTTTCCTATAGCCTCTATCAGTGCGGCATCAGCCTGCAATTCACCGTCTATCTGTAATCCTGGCGCCATCTCCCTGGCAATAGCCGTGGCATTAACCACC
>CAZGUR010000151.1:7322-8068 GCA_964529295.1 uncultured Rikenellaceae bacterium
ATGCTGTGCGCTGCCTTTTGTGCTGAAACTTAGCATGGCCACCCTTGCTTCCATCCCGATGATGGATTCTGTTGTCCGTGCCGTAGCAACTGCTATTTCAGCCAGTTCCCTGTCTGTAGGATCAGGGTGCACCGCGCAGTCAGCAAAAACCATAACCCCGTTTTCACCAAAAGAGGTATCAGGATGTATCATAATAAAAGCACCGGACACAACAGATATACCGGGCTTTGTCTTAACATACTGAAATGCCGGCCTCAGAACATCACCGGTGGCATTTTCAGCACCTGCCACCTCACCATCGGCATCTCCGTTCTTGATCATCATCACAGACAGGTATAAAGGATCTTCTATCAGCTTCGATGCCTCATCCCTGGTCATCCCTTTATGCTTCCTCAATTCAACCATCATATCAATATAATGATCCTTCATATCATGCAGGGCCGGATCAATAATATCCGCTTTCCCGATATTTCTAAGGTCCAGTTTATCTGCCAGCTCCAGAATCTCTGCTGGTTTACCGATCAGCACTATCTGTGCCAAACCTTCCTTTATTACTATGTCTGCTGCCCTGAGCGTTCTCTCCTCACTGCCTTCAGGCAATACAATTTTTTTATTCAGCTTCCTTGCCTTTTCCTTAATATCATTAATTAATTTCATTGTAAATCAGTAGTTTATGATAAGATGAATTATCCATCAAAAATACAAAAAAAAGCTAATTAAGCAAGCCGTAAAAATATGATTAATGT
>CAZGUR010000152.1:0-8030 GCA_964529295.1 uncultured Rikenellaceae bacterium
AGGAATTTTCAACTTTTTCAATCTGTATTGTTAAATTATAACCCCACTCTCGTTTCTCATAAGTAAGAAGAAAATTTGAAATATTTATTGCTGATTCTGAACTATCCCATCCATTGATTTCAATTGTTCCATTATACCCAAGTGTCTTTAATTGCTTTAAAATTTCTAGAAGAAATTCTGAACTTCCACAAGCAGGGTCCAAAATTTTTAATGAGCCTTTCTCTTGCAAATTTAAATTTGATAACGAGTATTCAACAATACTACGAGCTATGTATGATGGTGTGTAATGAAAACTTGAATACCGCCTATATTTAGAATCAAAATTTGAATCATATGTACCCCATAAAGTTAAGTTTCTATTGTAAAAGAAAGCCTCATTCTGAGCCTCTTGAAAAAGATGCCCGGCTGAATGCCTTAACAATAAGTCGAGGTTTGTTTTAAGTTTTTTGTTATTATAGAATAAACCATTTTTAAGACTATCTAGGTAGCTTTCTAGTCCTTTTGAAATTTCCGGGTTGCTAATCCCCCATTTGTTAAAATCTATATTACCAAAATCAGTGTTCTCCTCATATGCTATTAATAATATTAATAATTGACAAGGAGCCCTAAAGTCGCTTTGTTTAACAAAATAGTATAATAATAATTCATAAAGCAAAAAAAACAGAAGGGGACAAACCTTCTGCTTCATTCTCTAAACCCGGTTTAAAACCTAAGAATCAATGAAAATAAATTCTGTTTTAAACCTGATTAAATTATTATTTAAGTAATTCATTCAGAGCATTGCTTGCGGCATTGGCGATTACATTCCTGGTGGATACCATCTCACCTGCTTTTTTAATAAACCCAATATCCTTCTCTGAGCCACATTTACCAATTGATATCAGACATTCTGCCTGCACCCTGTAACTATTATCATTTTCAAACCGTTCTTTAAAAAAGCTGACCAGTTCTCTATCTTCAGTATCTCCAAGAATTCTTATAGCTGTAGTCCTTACCTGTGAATCGTAGTCAAGCGCCATTATTTTACACAAGGCATTAATATCCTCATAGCCAGAGTTATCCAGACCCTCAAGGGCCGCTTTCCTGACATACCAGGAAGCATCATTATGAACTGATGCTACTAAAGCATTTTCGATTTCTTTATTATTGCCGTTTACTGACAATTCTCTTGCTGCTTCAGCTCTGCCGATAATATCATCATTAGACAGCTTGAATAGCAATTCATCAATACCCTGCACATAGGTCAATTCTTTCAATAATAAGCCGTCATCGTCAAACTTCATCATTTTTGGCTCTTCACTGAGTATAAATTCAAAAACCTCCTCTCTTTTATTTATCCATAGCTGCTCAACTTTCTTCTCATCAGCCATATAGATTCCAATTTTTACAGGCATCCGGTAAGCATATGGCACGTCGTTAAGCGTATCCTGTACCTGTGATACCTTAAGGCTGAGTATATTATCATCACCATTCCAGGTTTTGCTTACTTCAAACACCGGATGTCCGGGCCTGAAGAAGAATTGTTCAAAAAACCAGTCCATATTCTGACCGCTAACTTCTTTTATTGCTTTCATAAAATCGTAGGCGTCAACAGGCTCGAATGCATGCTTATGCAAAAAATAACTCAAAGTCTTGAAGAAAAGGTCATCTCCCATTATTGACCGCAAGAGGTGAAGCATAAGAGCTCCTTTCTGGTATGTATGCCTGTCAAAATTCTGGCCTGGTGATGCCAGCTCATAACGGTCAAAAACAATTGGCCGCATATACCTGTTATGCGCTTCATTAAGGTAGGCATTTTTCTTTCCTTCAAGTTCAATTATACCTGCATCAGGTCCCAAGACACTGTTGGTCCATATATAATCGCAATACGTCCCGAAACTCTCATTCAGCCAGGTTTCAGACCAGGTCCTCAGCGTTATCAGGTCGCCCCACCAGTGATGGGCCACTTCATGGGCTATTATCCGGTCAAAAGAATAATCTTTCAGGCCCTTTTCATCCATATTGATGATAAAACTATTTGAATAAAGAGTAGCAGTGGTGGATTCAGCCGCCCCTCCCATAGGAGGTATCATAACCTGGTCAGCCTTCACCCACGGGTATTCATAATCAAACAGTTCATTGAAGAACCCGATGATGCCGGGAGTCCTGCCAAAGGCAATACGGGCTGCTGCTGAGTCCCGTGGAAAAACCCAATAATTAACAGGGAGGTCCTCATACTTATCCTCGAATATCAGGTACGGGCCCACTGCAAGCACAAACAGGTAAGTAGAGTGAGGCAAATCCTGCTTCCAGTACCAGGCTGATCCCCCATCGGCATCCTCCGTAACACTTACCAGCTCTCCGTTCGAAACAGCCTTCATTCCTTCGGGTGCATGTATAATCATTTCGTGGCTTGCCTTATCGTTCGGGAAATCATAGCATGGCATCCAGTTCCTCACCCTGTTGGGAAAGTTAGGCCCCCATATCATTGAGGGATACATTTCTGACTCATCGTAGAAGATTTTCTGATCATTAACCGGATTGACAGCAGAATATTCTATTGTGAAACTTAAAGTATCATGATACATGAAAACATCTTTGAATAAAACCTGTACTTTGTCATCCACATGATTAAATTTCATTGGATTACCGTTTTGATCTGTTATCCTTTCAATAGATACATTAGGGCCTGCATCAAATAAACACCTGTCAAAACCATCTCTTAATGCCTTAATTGTCATTTCATTTGTTCCGTATAATATTTTATTATCCGTATCAAAATGAAATTCAACCCTGTAATGCAGGGCATCATAATCATGGCTTCGCTCATCCTGCACAGGTCTGGAATAAACATCTGTCTTTTGTCCTGATAATTCCAAATCCGGTTGGAACGATACAATTACCAGGAATGAAAATAAGATTCTTAGGGATTTGTGTAGTTCATTCATCATATTCATTTTTACCGGTTTATCGTTTTAGTTTAAGACAATAAATACAATCAGGTTCTGGATCTCCCGCCGGCAGCCCATGCATCAGGAAGTGTAGAAAACAAGTCGGGGTAACCTTCATACAATTGTATCAACATTTCGATGATGGCTGTCTGATCAAAAAGTACCAGGGTATCAGGCAATGTGTTAAATCTTACAAACATCGCTATTAATAATTCAATTAATCTTATTTAAGTTAAAGGTTCTGATATATGCAATCATTAAAGATATCTTCATTTAATTCAACTCCCAATCCCGGTTTATCAGGCACTTTCACGCAACCATCAATAATTTCAATATTATGTTTTAAGATATTTTTCTTAAGAAGAGATAATTCGGTGAATTCACTGGCTAATGGATGTATCTTCATCGTAGCGGCCAGGTGCAGTTTAGCTATCATAGAAAAGCCGGGTTCAATTTCAGTACCAGCAATGCATGGTAATCCAAGAGATTCAGCGACATTTTCAATCTTTTTACCTAAATGCAATCCACAAGATTTTGCTATTTTAATATTTAAAATATCAGCAGCTCCATATTCAGCAATCCTTATTGCATCTTGTGGTGTCCATATGCTTTCATCTGCCATTAAAGGAATACCTATATTATTTCTAATGTGAGCCATACCTTTTAAATCCCATGCAGGAACAGGTTGCTCCAGAAGTCCAAGATTGCAATCTTCAAGAAGTCTCATTGTCTTTATTGTGCTATTTACATCCCAGGCAGCATTGGGATCCAGCCTCAGCTCAATGTCATTTCCAACAGCCTGACGCACTGCTTTGATTCTTTCCAAATCCAGAACATGATTACTTGATCCTTTTATTTTTATGACCTTTATTCCCATGTCCAGGACTTCTCCAGCATTTTTAACCATGTTTGCCGGAGTATCTATACCAATCTCTGAAGCTATTGGTATCATGTCCCTAAACTTACCTCCCAGCAAAGTATATACAGGTACATTCAATATCTTCCCCAGAAGATCATATAGCGCCAGATCAATTCCTTCTTTGGCACATGTTATTCTGGCCAGGTTAGCGTCAATAACAGATAATATCCTATTAATGTTTCTGGGGTCCTCCCCTATAATTCTCGGCGCAATATATTTTTCTATTGTTGAAGTAACTGATTCCAGGGTTTCGCCATAAAATTGAGGCTCCCATGCACATGCCTCTCCATAACCAATATACCCTTCATTGGTAAATATCTTTACCAAAACGGCATTCGATGTGGTAAAGCCTGTGTAAGCATCCTCAAATTTTTTTATTGGAACTCCAAAAGGGATTATTTGTACTCTTTCTATTTTCATATTTAAAGTTTTCAAACTAATTATTATCGAAGATTATATATCATCACTTCAAAATTCTTAGCTTTAATAAAGCAATATTGATAATTTCCTTCTGTTTCTCACAGTCAAATCCTTAACATTGCAGAACTACCGGTTAACCTTCCATATTGTTTCAATCATTTTATACCCGGTAGTATCATATTCAGCCAGCTGATCGCGTGTATAGGGAAAGAAATCATTAGTTCCCCAGTATGCTTCACTTAACTCTGCAAAATATTCCTTCTCATTTGTTAGTGCATATGCCTCATCTACTGTATGTTTGGTGCCATCGGCCCTTGTATGTTCAACATTTTTATGAAGACCTGCTGCTTTAGCCTTTTCATATGCCGCCTTTATAGTACTATTGTCCCATCCCGCGACATGAAAATGGTAATAATGTGATAATTCATGCCATACTATAAGGGGTTGATTGACTGCAGTCCAGTCATTAAAATTTGTTGCATTTGTAATTTCAGCACAATGTGCCTTTTCAGGTACATGACCATTCTCAAGTATCCATAGCTTATCAGGATGAAAACATGCTCCGTTACCATTATTATATTCTATCCAGACTGGCCTCTTACGTAAAACCTCCAGTGCGTTTTCCTTTAGAGAATCTGACATTATTGCAAGTGTTGCAAAGGTTTTATCAACAGCATCTAACACTTCTTCATCCTGTGATTCATCCTTCCGTATCATTATTGTAAATCCATGATCATAAACCGGAGTATAACTCTTTATCTTTCGTATACCCCAGATATCTGAAAGCATTCCAAACCCATTAGGATCATAATCTTTAAGATCTTCATAAACAAAAGGATAATAGTCCGAGATATTAAAATATGCTTCAGATACTTTTGCAAAGTAATCTCTTTCACTGCTTACAGCGGGGGACTCAACTCCGGAGACAATGCCTGACGAAGTGTATTGACTAACAGCTAAATACAAGTCCTGTTGCATAGCAGAGTGATATGCGTCAATGATTGTGTTTTTCTGAGCATCGCTGAGCGTTTTATAATATAATAATGCGAATGCGTTGACTATTAATCCGGGTTCAGTATTATTCATTATGCTTATAAACCCATTCAAATTTCCTATTTCAATCGAGCCTATCTTTGTTTTATCATCTATCCCTTCAGAATTTTCAGGTTGCCAGTATTTTATTATAAAATCCCTGGAGGGGTAAGCGATGTAAATTGGTATGTCCTGGATCATCCCGAGATCAGAGTAAGGAATATAATTGAGCATTGTATCCAGATGTTTCTCAAGCACGCCCATATCAGCTATCCAGGCCTCATCATTTTCGGGATAACCAGGTTTGAGTTTTATTCTGAAGCCTGACATTGTTTCGGATGTATACAATTTATCAAGAACAGGTATTTCATCTTCTTTTTGACAAGATACAATACTCAATATAACAATAATGACAGCTATCCTGCTAAAAATTTTCATATCAGAATATTATTGTATAAAAGTAATATAATATACATAGAATAAGGAGGCCGGTCTGAAAAAGACCGGTCTCCCTTTCCAATTGCTAATAATACCTAAACCTAAGCTATAACAAACCTAAAACCGTATTATTTACCATTAAAAACTCCTGTTGCAGGATTCTGGTCAGTTGCCAGATTCATATTCTTATTAATCAGAAATTCACTCTCAGGTATTTGAAATATGAAGTCCCATGAATTGGCAGCAATACTGAGTTTAAACGGATGATCATCATCACGTTCAAGTGGGAGTTCGTTTCTCAGCATATCCCAAAAAATGATGCCTTCACCCCAGAATTCTTTTCTTTTTTCAAGGATAATCTCATCAATAAGATCCTGTCCCGTATTGGTTGATTTCACTGCAGCAGGGTCAGCCCTGTGCTGAATCATATACAAAGCATCCTGGGCATCAGAATCTGTATAAGTGCTACTCCTGACCATTGCTTCGGCTTCAATTAAATACATTTCCGCAGACCTCAATAGAGGGTAATCGCCCGAATACCGAGGCACAGCCATTGCATGTTTATAGTTCCAGTGAATTCCTTCTGCATCTGTAGTTATTAGTTGACCACGAACATCAGTTGCAGAATAAGAATTCGTTAAGCCTGTGGCGGTTGTGATATGGTACTCCGAATCATCGGGATCTAAAGTGTTCGCCGCATGGCCCCAATCCGGATGTTCCTCAGCATTATTATTCTGGCCCCATATCCACTCTATATTATTTACATCATTAAAACCACCCTGCCATTCCTCGGCTGACATAAGAGGGTAATTTTGTCTTGCAGTCTGCGCATGAGATATAGCATTGTCCCAGTCCTCCATGGTAAGATATACCCTGGCAAGCATCCCATTCACTACATCAATATTAAAATAACCCTTATGGTCTCTGTCTGAAGTGATCAGGCTTTTGGCCTGAGTCAGATCTGATAATATCTGACTGTATACATCTGATACTGGTAATCTCGGATTGCCAAGAGTTTCAGATGTCGTTGGCTCAATATAAACAGGAACACCAGGTTGGTTTGCAGCTATGCCATAGGTATGCTGGTACCTTCGAACAAGTTCAAAGTAGGCAAACCCACGCATTGCCAAAGCCTCTCCCTCTATCTTATCAATTTCTGCCTGACTACCGCTCACATCATCCAAATTCGCAAGAAGGTCGTTAATATTATTTATACTCGTATAAAGCAGTCGCCAGGGGTAATAAACAGTTCCACTAGTCTGGGTAAATGAAGAATAATTAGCTTCAGTTGAATACCAGCTTCTTAAGACCCAGAAATCAGGCCCCATACAGTCTGACACCAGGGCAAGACAATGAAGACCTGATTGATTCATCTGCTGAAATTGTCTCCAGTCCCTGTATATAGCTACCAATACAGCCCTGCTCGTCTCCGGCGTATCATAAACATCTGGTTTAGAAACCGATGTAGACGGTTTGGTTTCAAGGAAGTCTTCACTACATCCCGTCATGATCCCAAGAGCCAGTAACAAATAAATGATATATTTTATCTTATACATATTTTTCATGACATTATAATTTTATTATTCTTAAAAAGTAACCTGAATTCCTCCTGAAAAAATTTTCGCAGCTGGTATATCACCCTGAAGTGATCCTCCGTCTAATCTAACTCCAGGATCCAAACCACGATCATTCTTTCCATATTTGAACAGGGTTATAAAGTTATCTCCCTGGAAGAAGATCCTGACCTTTGAAAGATCAAACCTGGAAGTAAGGTCTTGTGGCAGCGTATAACCTAAAGTCAGGTTTCTTAACCTGGCATAGGTTCCATCAACCAGGAATCTTGTAGATGTTGCGAAGTAATCGTTTCCTATCGCACCATAATCTGTCATCCTTGGGATATCTGTATCAGTATTTTCAGGAGTCCAGTGATCAACCATTGCTTTTGCAAAAGTTTCTGCCCTGGTACCGGAACGAGACATGCTTTGATACACGCTATCATAGAACTTCCCGCCAATTTTATATATCACATTAAAGGTCAGGTCGAAACCTTTATAAAAGAAAGAATTTACTATATTACCGTACAGGTCAGGCAACGAAGAACCAACATAATAGAAACTTGCTTCAGACAGTACTTCTGTGGTTTCTTTCCCAATCACTACCGGGTCACCATTCTCATCCAGTACCGGGTCGCCTGATGCATCTGTTTCAATAATGTTTTTATAATACATAGCGTTACCGTTGTCCGGATTAACCCCTGCATAATCCCGCAAATAGAAATCATATACGGATCT
>CAZGUR010000153.1:0-8014 GCA_964529295.1 uncultured Rikenellaceae bacterium
ACAGGCCAAAACCCTGGGTGTATGGAGCAGTCTCATACATCATATTGTCATTAGACCTGTTAAATACCCTGAATCGAATTTTTTCGGTGAGTTTAACCTCAACATCAAAATCACCTGATATTTCATTTGTGGAGGAGCTGGCCTGTTCACCTCCAACATCGAAGTTTCCATTTATTATAACCCGGTCATTCAATAACTGAGTGGACAGAGCCACTTCTACTTCCTGGCTGCTTATTTCATTTCCCGGCCTGTAACTGAAGCCAATGTCAAAATCGTTGCTTATCTGCGAAAGCCAGTTACTGAGCTGGTTTGAAAGCATCTCGGTAGTTGTTACACCCATAGCAGATGCTCCTGCTGATCCTGTGTTTATGGAGAGGCCTGACACAGCGGGGTAAAAACTGTTCATCACAAGCAGATATAAAAATTGCCTGCTCATTTCTTCCTCTGATCCAATGGCATCTCTCAGGTATGTACGTGTTGTTTCATCAGCTGTGGGCAGATATATATCAAAACCTATAACAGGATTTAACAGTTTGCCGCTCATATTCAGATGGCACTCAACAGGGATCCTTTCGTTATAGGCTTCATCCTGCAACAGGTCTTCCAGGGAGGCTTTTAGCTTATATATAGCCCTGATGCCTATATTGGCATCTTTTATGTCTCCGTTCCATGATATGGTCCCTCCATTTTCAACTATAAACCGTTTATTGAATATATTGCCAAGGGTAAGCTGGTAATCACCATCTTCTATAACATAATCTCCGAAAATGGAAAAATTCCTGTCAGTGTCAAGTGACATGTTTAATGTTCCTGTCCCCCGTGCCCTCAGAACATCCCCAAGCTTGGAGTCAAAAACAAGCTGAACCTCTGCATCGGGTGTGACATCCAGTTCAAAATTCAATGATATGGCTTTTTCCTGATCCTGTTCATTCGTTGGCAGAGCTACCGGGATATTTATATCGGTTTCTCTGTAAGGCTTTATGAAACTTATAAATGGGTAATCGCTGATCTCTTCACCAGAATTAAGCGGGATGAACATCCTTGTGTTATTTTCTGTGAGTGCTGAAATGTTGAAATCCAGATTACCTGCCGGACCCTCAATCGTGATTACACCCGAAGCATAGGCTGTTCCATAAAAAACGCTGTTATCTTTCTGCCTGGTATCAAAGGCTAGAATATTATTGGCGTCTATGCGCAGATCAACCAGCCAGTGTTTGAAACCGGTATGCGACAAAGAACCATTGATAACTGCATTATTGCCCCTGTTATCATTCAATTGTATATGGTCAAAAATCAATTGATCATCCCTGAAGCGGATGCTGTCTGAAAACCTGAAATTTGATTGAAGGTAGTCTACTGTCATTGAAGACTTTTCAGCCAGAACGGCGCCGTTTACGTAAATATCTCCCTGCCTGCTTAATATTTTCACCTTGCCTGAACCCTTACCATCTATATCGGAAGCAAAGGCCTTCAGAAAAATTTTAAGTATATCCAGCGGCATTTCATTAACCGTGGCTGTTAAATCCGTTTGCTTCAGCTCAGGGTCGTAATCGCCGTCTATACTGAATGTGTTTGTGCCGTTAATATTATTTTTTAAACTCAGATGTGCTGTCTTTCGCCTGTTGTCCCATTCCGACAATAGCCTCACATTACCATGCTGATGATCATTTATACTGAAATCTCCTATATCAACATCTGCCTCAAATATTATATTCTCATATACATCTGTGATAAGTATGTTTCCGTTCAATAATCCTCCAACTTTGAAATCTATCTTTTTATCATCTTCACGGGTTTGTACTCTTTCCAGTTTATTAAGACCGCCGAGATTAAGGTTTTGGAAACTTATATTTAAATTGTCTTCCGTCTCTTCTGATATTTTTCCGTCGATCATAAAAAACTCATTATTCCTGCTCAGCTTGAAATTGTCTGCTGAAATTGCGGTGGAGTCAATAATGAAACTGCTGCCATAAACCTCCCACCTGTTATCGTTAATAAATAATACAGCAGGCAGAATGGCCAGGTCAAGCCTGGGATTACTGATGTGTTCCTCAAAAGTCCCCCTTGCTGATATTTCACCATAATTCCTTAATTCGCCCTTGTTTTCCCAGTTTACATCGATACTGAATGTGTCAGTAAGGGCATTTGACACAATATCCAGGTTTTCAAAGTTAAGCCTGTTTAATAAACTCATCTTTTCACTTTGCAAATGGAATGTCATGGTAGTGTCAGCAACTATACAATTCAGATCCGGCTCCGAAAGGCTGCTGTTATTATATGCTATATACTGCCCTCCTGCTTCAATCTTTATATCCCTGCCTGGATTTATATTTCCCTTTATAGAGAAACCTGGAGATAATAAAAATCCGGTTTCGAAGAATGTATTTATCCTGTCGGTATTTTTTAATGTTATATTATAATCAAAATTATTTTTCCCGGATAATTGTTGCTTCTGGCTTTTTATTAAAGTAGGGAATATATATGAACCTGCAATTCTCAGGTCTGATAAAACACTGGCCAGGTCATATTTTCCAACCAGGTCTGCATCAATATAATCTGTTCGCAGGCTGATTCTCCTCTTAGTGCTGTCTATGACAAAGGCATTAATGCTGCAGTCATAAAGGTCAAATACTTCTCCGGACTTACTGAGACTGGAATTAAGAAGCCGTATATCACCATTTATATTATCAGCATCATTCCCCTTTAAATTTGCTGTAAGCAGCATTGATATGCTGCTAAGGCTGTCTGACCGGTCAATATTCAGGTCATAAAGGTCTGCTTCAAGCAGGTTAAGGCTAAAATCAAGTTCAGGCTGCTCTCCTGTAAAATCAAAACGTCCCAGCAGGTCCATCTTCAGGTTTTTCGTGTTTGAACTCACCGAGCCATCCCATACTTTCTCGGTAACCAGTCCACTGATCAGTATATCCCTGTAGGTATAATCATTGAATTCCAGACTTTCAATTACAGCATCCACATCAGCCCTGAAATTTTTAAATGATCTTGAACTTCCTTCAATATTGAGTCCGGCTGAGATCTGGCCCAGTATATCCTCCCTGCCCAGAATTTTACCAAGCTGAACGGAGCTGGTCTGTAATGTGCCCTTGTAATAGAAAGTGCTTGAGGTGTCAGGTCTGAACAGTATGTCAGTTGAAACAGAGCCAAGACTGGTGTTAATTGTTCCGTATGTAACAAAGTCCTGAAGAAAACCTGTGAAATTACCGCTGAAAGATAAGGCTCCCAGTCTTCTAAATTCCTCGCCCGGGTCCAGTTTGCCTTTTCCGGGCAGTTCAAATTCTGCTATCTCCATAGCTGTGGTTGTAAAGCTGCCAACCCGGATAAACATAAAGGTATTATCAATGTCAGGCAGTCCTGACAGGTCAAAGTCACATATTAACATGGTGCTGTCGGAATATGAAAGTATAATATCCCTGCCATTCATCTCTTCGACCGTTCCGTTTACACTGCCGGAAAAAATAAGATCCCGGTCATAAGCCTTAAGAGGTTTTATAAAATGTGCGAGATCGGATAATGATATAAGTGAACTTTGTAATACCAGTTCCAGGTTTGCATCACGTGTAAACTCAAAACCATCGCCGGTATTGAGAAAGTCAAGACCAATAATATCTGAATTAATAAAACTTCCGGCGGTTCTGATGGTTGGATCAACAAGACGGTACCTGCCCTCTTCTATGTGTACCTCTGAGAATAGACTGCTTATTTCAAACCCTTTTGATGTTAAAAAAGACAGTTCTGAAATTACAAGGTCGATATCAGAGTAATGCCTGTTAACATCATCCACACTGAGATTCAGCCTGTGCAGAGTGATATTATCAGGGTCAAACATACTGGTCGTATCAGGTTTGTTGCCTGAACGGTAACTCAGTCTTCCATCAGTGATGTTGAGTTGCCTGATTCGCAGATCCTTATTTCTTTTTGCTGTGTCCTGGTTAACAAGCAACATGGCAAAACCCTGGAGGTTAAGTATATCATTAGTGTCGGGTCTCAGTTTTATAACCGGACTGTCTATATCAAGCTTTCCTATTCCTATGTACCGGGCTTTTGGGTTTATCCTCCTTATTCCGGCTCTGACCAAGGGGGAATACAGTAATGTGTCAGCAGTATTATCCTTTATGAGAAGGTTTGTTACCTCTATCTTATTAAAGAAGCTGAACCTGACAGTTTCGGCTCTGAGTTCAAAATTATTCTTATCTGAAAACCGTGATGCGAATTTTTCAAATAACCATGTCTGCACCGTTGAGCTTCTCAGGGTGAAAAATAAGATAAGCATAAGAACTATTAAACCCAGTAAGGTCAACAGCGGTATTTTGTATATTTTCTTATTTTTACCCATTATTAAGACGGTGTACAAATGATGTTCCAAAAATAGCGTAAAAAACTGAAAAATAAATATCAATGTCTCTTACTATACTTGCCGTTGAATCTTCATGTGATGACACATCTGCAGCTATCCTGAAAGATGGGTTTTTGCTGTCGAACCTGATTGCCGGGCAGGACGTGCACAGGTCATATGGTGGTGTTGTCCCTGAACTGGCATCCAGGGCACATCAGGCTAATATTATACCTGTTGTAGATCGTGCTGTTTATAAGGCAGGCATAAGCATCTCTGACATTGATGCAGTAGCTTTTACAAGAGGCCCCGGATTACTGGGCTCCCTTCTTGTTGGTACATCGTTTGCCAAGGGTTTTGCCCTGGCCCGTAATCTGCCACTTATAGGTGTAAATCATTTGCATGCGCATATAATGGCCCACTGGCTTAAGGAAGAAGGAAAGGATAATAAAACACCTTCTTTACCTTTCCTGTGTTTACTGGTATCAGGAGGGCATACCCAGTTGATAGTTGTTGATAAGAATATGAGGCTAAAAGAGATAGGTTCAACCATTGATGATGCTGCAGGTGAGGCTTTTGATAAATGTGCCAGAATAATGGGGATGCCTTATCCCGGTGGACCGCTTATTGACAGGCTGGCTTCTGAGGGCGATCCTGACAGGTTCCGGTTTACAAGACCATCAATAGCTGAACTGGACTATAGTTTCAGCGGACTGAAAACAAATTTTCTTTACTTTATCCGGGACTCAGTAAAGGATAAGCCCTCGTTTATTGAAGATAATAAGAAGGACCTCTGTGCTTCACTGCAAAAGACCATAACAGATATACTTGTTGATAAGCTGGTGGAAGCAAGCAGGCAGACCGGTATCAGGGAGATAGGGATAGCCGGGGGCGTTGCTGCAAACAGCGGATTGAGGAATAACATTGAAAGGCTTGCAGCAATATATGACTGGAATATCTATTTGCCTGAACTGAGATATACAACGGATAATGCTGCTATGATTGCAATTACCGCCTATTTTAAGTATCTTGATCATGATTTTACAGGCCATGATGCGGTTCCTCTGGCAAGGTTTAATATATAACAGGTAATGAATATAAAGGATAAATCAGTATTGGTTGTAGGTGCCGGCTCAATAGGAGGTATTTCAGCTGCATTCCTTAAGAAGTCAGGCTGTAATGTTGCAATTGTTTGTAAATATGAGGACTACAAAAAGAACATAATAAATGAAGGTCTGAGTGTAAAAACCCCAACAGGCAGTTTCAATGAGAAGATGAAAGCCTATGCCTCCCTGACAGATGTGGATGAGAAGAAGGATATTATCCTTTTTGCCCTTAAGGCCACAGATATGAAAGAGGCAGCTAAAGACTTAAAGCCATTGCTTAAAGAGGACAGCCTGGTGGTGTCAATGCAAAACGGGATATGTGAGCCTGAGCTGGAGAGAATACTTGGCAGTGAGCACATAGTAGGCTGTATTGTCGGATGGGGGGCAACAATGGATAAACCGGGCCGGCTGGCAATGACATCAGGAGGTGACTTTGTAATAGGATATATTGACAGGGATGAGGATGAAAGGCTTGCAGGCATAGCTGAGCTGCTGGAAGCTATTGTACCGGTCAGGATCAGCTCCAATATGATGGGACAGCTGTATTCCAAGCTGATTATTAATGCCTGTATTACTTCACTAGGCGCAATAACCGGACTGTTGCTTGGAGAAATGATGCGCAGACGTAAAGTCAGGAAATTATTTGTACAGATAATCCGTGAAGCTCTTGAGCTGGCTTATATTCTGAAGATACAGGTTGAAGATTATGGTGGCAAACTGGATTATTACGATTTTATAGACGATAAGAAAAGAATGCCGGAATTGAAAAGATACATTATACTAGGTCTGATGGGCCTGAAATACAGACGCCTGAAATCATCATCCCTGCAATCCCTGCAACGTGGGAAACTGACAGAGATAGATTACCTTAACGGTTATATTGCCTCAAATGGCAGGGAATATGGTGTACCAACACCTGTAAATGCAGCAATTGTGAATATGATTCATGAAATAGAGGATGGCAAAAGGGAGATAAGTATATATAATCTTGATGAGGAGGTATTTGAAAAATTTTATTAATAAAGGTTTTATTTTCTTTAGCCGATAAGTATATTAGCAGCAAATACAGGTAATGGACCACTTATTTATTGAACCAACAAAGAGTTCACCGGAGATATCCCTGAACCCTTCGGGTAGTATTAAAATGAAGGGACGGTCGATACATGAGAATGTACATGACTTTTATAAATCCATGCTGGCATGGATAGAGGAGTATATTAAGGAGCCTGCCGATACAACATTCGTTGATGTTCAACTGGAATATTTTAACAGCGCCAGTGCAAAGTATATCGTGATGTTGCTTCAGAAATTAAAGGATGTAAAGTTAAAGGACAAGAAATATTATGTTAACTGGTTTTATGAGGCTGGTGATGAGGATATACTTGAGAGAGGTGAATATTTTGCATCAGTGCTGGATATGGATTTTAATTTTGTAGAGATGTCCTGATAAGGTTCAGTAGGCAAGTATCTGGCTTTTTTCCCTTCCCCTGCCTTTAATCCATATTTTATTATTATATATTTCCACAAGGGCCCATGCATTACTGTCAGCTGTCTCTACCATACCGTGCATTATCACAAAGTGGGTCCTGTTAAAATTGCCATAGCCCCCTGAATGATCGTGTCCGCAGAACCAGGCAATAATATTGTCATAAGCCGATATAAGCTCAAGAATCTCTTCCCTGTTATAGATATTATGTGTGCCGGCCGGCTCTACCGTATGATGGGAAAAGACCAGTACATATTCATTATTGTCACTGGCATCTTTCAGCTCTGATCTGAACCATTCAATCTGATCCGCACTCATAGCTCCATTCCATTCAAATGCATTGGGATATCCTTTGCTGCTGAGCCTGTCAATAATTTCCTGTGCCATGGCTGCGGAACGCCGTGAACCTGAGTAAGTGCTTATTTCACAGCTGTTAAGAGCAATAAACCTAAAACCCTGTCTTGAAAAACTGTAATAACTATCTTTCCCGGTAAGGATATCATGTATTTTTTTCTTATACTTCTTGCGTACATTGTAATCATGATTACCATGCAGATGGTATATACTGTGCCGGCTGTCGTTAAGTATGTCCAGTACCGGCTCAAAAGACTTATAATCCCTGTCAATCAGGTCGCCAAGGTTGAATATGAAATCAAGGTCTGTGGAATTCAACTCCTCAATGGCTTTTTCTAATTTACTGAGTGAGTTACTGTAATATCTTGAACCTGTATTTTCGCAGTTACAGTATTGTACATCAGCTATAAGACCAAAAGATAACACAGGTTCATCTGCATGCTTTTTGTCTGTTCTGTTCATGGTGCCAGGTGTCTGGGTACAGATTAAGTAATATAAAAAGAGAATAAAAATCCTTATCATGCCATTTTGATTGGTAGATGTTTAAAGATAAAGATTTTTATTCTCAAATATTAATCTAACCACTAACCATTTAAAGAAATATCTACCTGACCTTTTTCGTAATTCTTGTGTAAAGATACCTTAATCAGTAAGTTCAGGCAATAATGAACCGGTGATATTCATCATTCTGAAAATTGATTACAGTCACCAGATTCTGAA
>CAZGUR010000154.1:0-1970 GCA_964529295.1 uncultured Rikenellaceae bacterium
GTTGATGATTTTCCTAACTTGTTCAGTAACAATGATATTTAACGGGACACTAGTGATATTTTATTTGTTTTATGATGCAGTTATGTAACAATCATAAATAATCATTATTCAGATGTGCGCAGAATAATGATTGCTGATTTATCCGGATACCGAGGCACATTCGATATTTTGTACATCCGGAAAACAGTGACCAGATAAAACAGTTAATAGTTTATTATTAATATTTGCTCAATGTCTTTAAGCAATTTGTATATTCACGCTCTGAAAGCAATCCGTGGGATAATAAGCTTAAAAAGATGATCAGAACGATACTGCTTCTCAGCCCGGTATACATATCATTTTTCTGGATGATTGTATTGCATCTTGGCAGCAGGAGTGCTGATCCTCCCAGGAAGTTCCTGGGTAAATTTATGCTGGTGGCATCTGTACTCTATTTTTCACATTTTCTCTTTTTTTCCAGGCTGTTTAATGTTTATATATTCTTTGATGCATTCTATACATCAGCATCCCTGGCTGTTTATCCGATGTATTATATATATGTAAGGTTACTTACAGGAGACCTGGATTTTTCATTCAGAAAGCATGCCATGTACCTGTTTATTCCCGCGTTATTTTTTATTCTTGATGCTATTGCTCTGTTGATACCCGGCAGGGAGGCAAGGATGGATTATATCACCCGTATCCTTACCGGAATTGATTCTCCGCAGGGAAATTCAGTAATTCCCTACAGCATTTATGTTGCAGGCCGGGTTGTGTTTATCCTGCAGGTAATTGTGTATATGCTTCTTGTAAACAGGCTTTTGCACAGGCATCGTCAAAGGCTCGCAGATTTCTATTCAGAACCTGGCGAGAGGTCACTCAGATGGGTAAGTATTTTGAATATATTATACTTTGTTGCTTCTATTTCCAGTCTGTCCCTTGTTTTCTTGGGCAGGGAACGGTTTTTGGTTAATGATATTTATCTTGTTTTCCCCTCTGTTGTTTTTACCGTGCTGCTCTTTATTATTGGTTACCTGGGAAGCAGACAAAATCCGTCACCATTGAAAGCCGTCAATACAGGCAGTGATATAAGCGAGTTGAATGATCGTAACAGGGATAAGCTCAGCAAGGAATTGGAGGTTTTATTTCAGAAAGACAATATTTACCTTATAAAAGATCTTAAAATATCAGATGTCTGCAACCGTCTCGGTACAAACAGGACTTATGTTTCAAATATTATTAACCAGCATTATAAAGTGAATTTTGCCTGTTTTGTAAATAATTACAGGATTGATTATGCCAGGAGGATATTGAAAGATCAACCCGGGATAAGCGTGGAGGAGCTTGCCGACCACTCAGGTTTTGGTTCCGTCAACTCCCTGTACCGTGCTTTCCAGTCAAAGGAAAACATAACTTTGACGAGGTACAGAAAAAAGTATTTTGCATAAAGTATTCAGGATGCTGGCATATTATAGTTCAGTACTGTCAGGTTCAAGGTAAAGACCTATTTCTGAGATCATTGCGTTGTCCCTGGATTTTAATATGGTAAGTCTTATCCTGTCACTTGTCGTTACGGGAATTTTAAGAAGTTTCTTATATCCCACTGTTGTAGAGCCGGCAATTTCAACCCATTCCTCATCCATAAAAGCTTCCAGTCTGAATTCTTCTATTCGCTGACCCTTCGCTATATTTTCCTGAATCATAAAAATATTGAAATCTTCATCGAAAGGAAATTTAAATTCTATCTGTGCCGGGAATTCATCAATATATGTAAAGGTTTCATTTTTATTATCGACCATCTTTCTTGCACCCGGGTACCTGGTGAAGGCCCTGAAGGCTATATTTTTTTCAAAAGTTCTGTCGAGATAAGCTTTAAATTCATTCAGACGTTCTGCATCGTTTTCGTGAATTAATCCCCGGGGGTCCGGCGGGACGTTAAGCAGTAAAACTGCGTTCCGGCCAACCGAATTGATATATATGTCAAACAGTTT
>CAZGUR010000154.1:1980-8010 GCA_964529295.1 uncultured Rikenellaceae bacterium
AGTTTCTCAGTTGATTTGACCTGCTTATCTTCCTTGCTGTGATAGAACCACCCGGGCCTTATTGAGACATCAACTTCTGCCGGGTACCAGAACAAACGATTTGCCTTTTTAAGCACTTCATCTGATCCCAGGTCTTCCGACAGGGCATTTAGTCCGAGTTTCTCATTTATCCTGTTACTTTCCTCACTGCCTCCCGGTGCAAGGGCTGTTACACTCCATTCTGTTTCGCGTCCGTAACCAGATTCTGTACCAACCCACCGGATATCCTCACCCATCACGGCAGTAACAGCACCGGGCTGATATCTGTCAATAAGCCGGTAATAAGACTTCCAGTCATATTCCTGGACCTTGCCGTCAGGGCCTTCACCGCAGGCCCCGTCAAACCATACCTCATCAACGGTGCCGTACCATGTCAGCAGCTCTTTCAGTTGTGCCATATAGAATTCATTATATGCCTCTGAACCGTATGATTCAGCGTTCCTGTCCCAGGGCGACAGGTAAATGCCGAACTTCAGGCCATATTTATCACAGGCTTCTTTTACTTTTCTTACAACATCGCCTGCACCTGATCTCCACTTACTGTACCTGACAGAATGCTTTGTTGTTTTTGTTGGCCAAAGACAAAAACCATCATGGTGCTTGCAGGTAAGTATAATCATTTTCATGCCTGCCTCTGATATAACCCTGGCCCACTGCTCAGCATTGAATTCTGTTGGATTAAATAATTCCGGAGATTCATCTCCGTCACCCCATTCCTTACCAGTGAAAGTATTTACAGAAAAATGAATGAATGCGGTCATTTCCATTTTTTGCCATGCAAGCTGCTGACTGTCAGGAACCACTCTTGCAGCTATTTTTATTTTCTCTTCCATACTGGTGTCTGCAGAAAAGGAAACGCTCCTGGTATAACTGGGTCCATCATCACTTACATTATTGCGGACGCATGCCGTTGTACTGAATATCAGTATTATAATATATATATTAATTATGTATTTCATCTTGATCATTGATATTACAGATTAAACAAAAAGGGTTGGACCTGTGTTAAGAAACAAGTGTGGCCCGATATTTAATTAAAGGTCATTAAGAACCCTAATATAGCAAATTAGACTTATCTTTGTTAAAGATCAGTACCAGCTTGTTCTGATCAGCTGGTACTGGAAATTATATTAATTAAAAACAAGAGGCTGAAGAAATGAAGAAAGATACAGTGATTTTTGATCTTATCGAAAAAGAAAAACAAAGACAACTCAATGGTCTTGAATTAATAGCATCCGAGAACTTTGTAAGTGACCAGGTACTTGAGTCCATGGGCTCTGTAATGACCAATAAATATGCAGAGGGATATCCGGGTAAACGTTATTATGGTGGCTGTGAAATAGTTGATCAGTCGGAGACTCTTGCCATAGATCGTCTTAAAGAGCTTTTTGATGCAGAATATGCGAATGTGCAGCCCCATGCAGGTGCACAGGCGAATATGGCTGTTTTTATGGCTGTTATGAACCCCGGAGATAAGTTTATGGGACTGGATCTTTCACACGGAGGCCATCTTTCGCATGGGTCAGCTGTTAATTTCTCCGGCCTCGTATACAAGCCTGTTGCTTACGGTGTCGACAAAGAAACAGGCCTGGTCGATTATGATATGATGGAGGAAATTGCTCTGAGGGAAAAACCCAGAATGATTATAGGAGGTGCCTCTGCCTATTCACGGGAGTGGGATTACGAGAGGATGAGGAATATTGCGGACAGGGTTGGAGCTATTTTTATGGTTGACATGGCTCATCCTGCCGGACTGATAGCGGCGGGACTTCTGAAGAATCCTGTTAAATATGCGCATATTGTGACATCCACCACTCATAAGACCCTGAGAGGACCGAGGGGAGGGATAATTCTGGCAGGTAAGGATTTTGATAACCCATGGGGTAAAACAACAAAAAAAGGAGTGGTCAGAAAGATATCATCATTGCTCAATTCAGCTGTATTTCCGGGTACACAGGGAGGCCCCCTGGAACATGTTATTGCTTCAAAGGCAGTAGCCTTTGCCGAGGCATTGAGCCCTGAATTCAAAGGATACCAGGAACAGGTTCTGAAAAATGCCATAGTGATGGCGGAAGCTTTTATGGGCATGGGTTATAAGGTTATATCGGGTGGTACAGACAACCACTCCATGCTATTAGACCTGAGAACCAAATACCCTGATATTACGGGTAAACAGGTGGAAAACACACTTGTTAAAGCACATATAACAGTAAATAAAAATATGGTGCCTTTTGACTCACGGTCCCCGTTCCAGACTTCAGGATTGCGAATCGGGACACCGGCAATCACAACCAGGGGATTAAAGGAGGATTCTATGAGCCTGATAGTTGAGCTTATAGATGAAGTTATTTCAAATATTGATAACGAGGAGGTCATTTATAGGGTAGGTAAAAGGGTGAATGATATGATGAAACCTTACCCTCTTTTTAAATGGCAGACAGGTTGATGGGCATGGACTACTGTCTTAAAAGCCTGTATTGTTTTCTTTAAAAAACATTTTATTATCTTTACAGGGATTACAACTCGGACTGTTAAATGAGCAAGAGAAAATTATTATTTATAGTTGATGATGATCCTTTTATCAACCAGTTGGTTATTAAACGTTTCAACTCGGACGATTTTCTCGTTGAACCGTTTGAATACGGGGAGGAATGTATAGAGGCACTGGACAGAAACCCCGACCTGATAATACTGGATTATTATTTCTTTAAATCCGGTGTAAAAGTTTTAAACGGTATGGAAGTCTTTGATGTGATCAGGGAAAAGAAACCTGGTGTTCCTGTCATAATGCTTTCAGGTCAGGACAGGGGGGATGTTGTGCTTGAACTTGCCCGGAAAGGTATAGACGACTATGTTATTAAAGATAACTCCCTTATTGCTAATCTCGAGAGGGCAATATCCGAGCTTCTCGGAGAAGACAAGCCTTAGTTTTTTATGGAGTGGTATATTTATCCGGCAGTTATAGCAGTTGGCATTGTTGCTGGTTTTATAAATACCATGGCCGGCAGTGGTTCCCTTCTTACACTACCACTGTTGATGTTCCTTGGATTACCGGCCAATATTGCCAATGGCACTAACCGCGTGGCCATTTTCATGCAAAATATTGTTGCAGTAGGAAGCTTCAAAAAGCAGAAAGTTTTTGAATACAGTGAGGGAATATGGCTGGTGATACCTGCCACTGTTGGGTCGCTGGCAGGAGCCCTGATGGCTGTTAATTTCAGTGAGCAGATACTCAGGTCATTTATTGGCGGCCTGCTGGTCTTTATGTTTTTTATTATACTGATCAAACCTGAAAGATGGATAAGGGAGCATGCCGGGAAGATTGACGGAAGCCCTAAATTCTGGCGGATTATAATATTCTTTTTTATTGGTATGTATGGTGGTTTCATACAGGCAGGGGTGGGGTTCTTCCTGCTGGCCGGACTTGTACTTGGTGTGGGAGCCGATCTTGTAAAGGCCAATGCACTGAAGGTTTTTATTATCCTTGTTTATACAGGCATAGCCCTTATTGTATTTTTTATTAACGGGCAGGTTGACCTTAAAACAGGACTTATCCTTTCGGTGGGAAATATGATCGGGGCATGGATTGGTACCCGTACGGCTGTCAGCTGGGGACCGAAATTTGTTCGGATTATATTACTACTGGCTATCTTTGTTTCAGCCCTTAAAGTCCTTGGTGTAATAGATCTGCTTATCTCAGGATGAAATGATAGGTTATGGTCCCTTTCTGTATCACCGGGGCATCCGGCTTACGGTCAAATTTAGCGGCCATAGCCGCGGTGCGGGCCACCCTCAGGAAATATTCTTCAAGGGTTGTTGACCCTTTTACTCCCGGAACAGCCTTGGTAACGTTTCCATCGCGGTCGACTGTTACTTCAACAACCACAATTCCTTCACTCTGTATATCGTATCCGGGTTTTGGTAAAGATCTTGCCTGTCGTCCTGCAAGATCATATGATATGCCTTCGGTACCTGTTCCGCCACCTTCTCCATAAACATCAGCACCAACTGCTCCCGTTTCCACACCCTGGTTGCCTTCACCACCTGCTATGCCTTCACTGCTTGTATCAGAACCCCTGGCGTTTGCATTCTCAAGAGCGTTACGGGTACGGTTCATTATTTCCGTCCTTCTTCTCTGCTCTTCTTCCAGCTTTCTTTTCTCCGCTTCTTCTGCCTCTTTCCTGAGCCTTTCATCTTCCAGCTCCTGCTGCCTTATCCTTTCAGCTTCTGCTTCCTCCTTCAGGCGCTGTTCTTCTTCAGGGTCAGGCTGTTCCTTTTTTTCTTCAACAACAGCCGCTTCTTCAAAATCCTGTGTCATAAGGGCTTCTTCGGCTTCCTGCTCCTGCACCTCATCAACTGTTTGTTCGGGCGGTATATCAGCTGAAGATTCCTGCGCACTGCTGCTTTCTTCCTGGGATGAGGAGGCAGCCGGTTCGAGCATGCCCAAACCGGTATCATCTGTTCCGAAATTAACCAGTATACCTTCTTCTTCGGGTAAAGGAAGTTGCGTATGAAAGCCTGTTATAATAAGTATTACAGCAAGTATTATATGAAATACTACTGTACCTATTATACCTTTCTTCTTATCCGAAGGAAAGTTATAAAGCTCGTTATTTGGGGTTCGTCGCAAGTATCAGTTTATATTGATTGTTTTTAGCTATATTCATTACTTTTACTACATGCTCTATGGGAACGGTCTTATCCGTATGGAGCGATATATATGTTTCTTCACTTGGGCCTATTTTTTGTCTGAGGGCTGCCTCCAGGTCCTCAAAGGCAACTTGCTGGTCTTCGATATAATACTGCAGATCCCTTGTTATTGAAACGGTTGTCAGTGGTTTAGCCGCAGTCTGGCTGGTCCCCCTGGGCAGAAGCAGTTTGAGTGCCGTAGGGTGGATCAGCGTTGAAGTCACCATAAAGAAGATCAGCAGCAGGAATATTATATCTGACATCCCTGCAAAGCTGAAAGAGGCGTTTATCTTATTTCTTGATCTTATTGCCATGGCTGATAAATATTATACCGGTTCATTCAATATATCCATAAACTCCGTTGATGTAGCCTCGAGATTAAAGATCACCTTTTCAACCTTGGATACAAGTATATTATAAGCAAAATGTGCCAGGATACCAACTATCAGTCCGGCTACCGTAGTCACCATTGCCGTGTATATACCGTTGCTCAACAATGATACATCTATATTGTTACCTGCATTTGACATATCATAGAACGCTCTAATCATCCCAATAACCGTACCAAGAAAACCTATCATTGGAGCGGCACCTGCTATAGTTGCCAGGGCTGGCAATCCTTTCTCCAGTTTATAGACCTCCAGCTTACCTATGTTTTCAATTGTTGTATTTACATCGTTAAGTGGCCTCCCAATGCGTGTTATGCCTTTCTCAACCATACGTGAGGCAGGGGAATTATTTGACTTGCAGAGCGCAATGGCAGCATCTATCTTACTGTCATAAATATAATCCTTTATCCTGTTCATAAAATTTATATCCTCATTACCGGCTTTTGTTATTACGTAAAACCTTTCAAAGAATATATAGATTGCTATCACCGACAACAAAATAATGGGTACCATAACCCAGCCCCCCTTAAGTACCAGTTCACCAAAAGATAATGTTATCTGTTCCGATTCTTCCAGTATGATCTCAGGGTCCTGAAATGCAATGTTTAATAGTCTCATTTAAGTATTAATATTTATTAGTTTCTATTAGATGTTCATCCCCGGGGGTCCTTTTTTCATGTATTTGATACCCGGAGGCATTCTTTATCCGGACCGCAGGCTACAGTTTATAACTATCAGCCTTTTGATCAGTCGAAGATATAAAAAAAACGAGATATAGGCCTTTGTATTATATCCATTCCCATATTTTTTAATCATTGACAACTCCCGGTTCTTCTTCTCGTTTCATGTCACTTTTTTTTCTTTTTGAACAAATCGCCTAATCTGTTAAAGCTTTCCCGGAAGAACAGGCCAA
>CAZGUR010000155.1:0-7965 GCA_964529295.1 uncultured Rikenellaceae bacterium
AGTGAAGATGATGATTTTCACATTAGCAACAGCAGGAATATGTGCACTGATAATGTGAGCAGGAAACAGAAAAGGTGAAAGAGAAAAAAGCAGATAAGATAATAGCCGACAGGTTTGCACATCTCTCAAACCGTATGAACGAAAAGGTTGGAGACAGTAAAAAGGGTGGTGGTAAAATACGCAGCATACCGGTCACTGACCTGAACAGGGCACTGGGTGTGAATGATAGGTTTTATTTTATCAGGGAACTGTTCAATGGCAACGCAGACATGTTCAGGGAAACCATAGATAAGCTAAACAGGGCATCCACTGTCGCCGAAGCACATGACATACTGAGCAGGGAGCTCGAAGACCGGGCAGATACAGAAGCTGCCCTCCAGTTATTTGAGCTGGTGGAACGGAAACTGTCAGTAGAATAGGATGAGCAGGCTTTATATAATACCCACGCCCGTAGGCAATCTTAAGGATATCACCTTAAGGGCTGTGGAAATACTTAAGGATGTTGACCTGGTGCTTGCTGAAGACACCCGCAAATCAGGAATATTGCTCAAACATTATGATATCGGCACCCCCCTGTCATCACATCATAAGTTCAATGAGCACAGGGAATCCGAAAGGATATGCAGGCAGATAGCATCCGGCAGGAAGGTGGCGCTTATTACAGATGCCGGCACCCCGGGTATATCAGATCCCGGCTTCCTGCTTGTACGCACATGCATAGAGAGTGGTATTGAGGTGGAGACACTGCCCGGGGCAACAGCTTTTATCCCTGCACTTATCAACTCGGCCCTGCCCTCAGACAGGTTCTGCTTTGAAGGTTTCCTGCCTCAGAAAAAAGGAAGGATGAAAAGGATCAAAAACCTCGAGAACGAGGAAAGGACAATGGTGTTCTATGAATCGCCGCACAGAATTAAAAAACTTATTGAACAGCTCAGCGAGGTGTTCGGGGGCGAGAGGAAAGCATCACTGTCCAGGGAGCTTACCAAGATCCATGAGGAAAATATCAGGGGAAGCCTGGAGGAGCTGGCTGCATATTATACGGATAAACAGCCAAGGGGGGAATATGTGCTAGTTGTTGCCGGCAGACCTGCATAATACCCGTGCAGGGTATTGAACCTCCCGTTTCATGGCTCTTTCCCGGCTTAAATTACCCGGAAAATAGTGCCAGAGGTATACTTTTTTACTATTTTTGTGACTGTTCCGTGAAAACTTTCAGGGGCTGAACCGTTACTATTATATATAAACGGATTATGAAAAAAGCTGTTCTCTCAATATATATCATCCTTCTTGCAGCGCTGAGTGCTGAAGCTCAGAGTCTGAGGGGCCTTATAACAAATACCGAGGGGGAGCCGGTACAATATGCCACCGTTTATGTGGATGAACTGAAGCACGGCACAACGGCAAACATAAAGGGTGAATATGAGATAAAACTTAAGCCCGGCACTTATAATGTCTTTTTCCAGAGCCTGGGTTTCTCACCCGAGGTAAGGAAGGTTAAGATTAGCAGTTCGGATATTAAGATGGATGTTAAGCTGGGTATACAATATTACCAGATACCTGAGGTAAGGGTTACGGCTACCGGTGAAGATCCGGCATACGGCATCATGAGGAAAGCAATAGGGCTGGCACCCTACTACCTTAACAGGGTAAGCCATTATGAGGCGGATGTATATATAAAAGGCAGCGTGGTGGTTAATAAGATTCCCAGGCTGGTGAAAAGAAATATCAATGCTGAGGATATTGACATCAAAGAAGGCGAGAGTTACCTTATCGAGTCAATAAATAAAATCGAATATGATGCACCGGATACCTATAAACAGACGGTCATAGCACAACAAAGCACATTCCCTGATACACAGCAGTCTGATATCTCGCCCATGGATGTTGTTAGGGCAAGTTTCTACCAGCCGGTACTCGCCGATATTGCTATAAGTCCACTTGCCCCCAATGCAATGTCCCATTATAAATACAGCTATGAAGGTTCAACGGTGCAGGGGCCTTATATAGTGAACAAGATACTGGTTATACCCAAAAGGAAAAGCCAGCAGGTTTTTGAAGGCACCATATACATCATTGAAGACCTGTGGTGCCTGCACAGCCTTGACCTTACAAATGAGAACCTGGCAGGCTCAATTAATATCAGGCAGGTCTATACTCCCGTACAGGATGATATTTGGATGCCTGTAAGCCACAACTTTGATGTTAAGATATCTATTGTGGGTGTTGATGCCGACGGGACATATGGCAGCTCCGTAACCTATAACACCGTGGAACCCAATACCGACCTTGTAAAACCCGAGGTACTGAACCTGGCAGTAACGGCTGAACAGGATATGCTGGAAGAGCAGCGTGCAGAATCAAAAACACAGCAGAAGATAGAGGAGATACTGGAGAAAGAGGAACTCAGCAACAGGGATATGTCCAGGCTGTCCAGGCTGATGGAGAAGGAAGCTGAAAAAGCCGATCCGGGTGAAGATGACCTGGAGATAAAAAAGACCACCAGTCATAAGGTTGTGGAAGATGCAAACAGGAAAAGCCAGGAGTACTGGTCGGAAATGAGACCCATACCCCTGTCCGAAGAGGAGAAAAAGAGCATAAGGGTAAGTGACAGCCTTAAGGTGGAAGCCGGGCTTAAAGAATCAAGTGCATATACTGACAGCACCGGAACAGCTAAAAGTAAAAGCAAGCTGGGGACTGTCGTAAACGGTATACTCTTTGGCAAGACATTCTACAGTGAGAACAGGAAGAGCAGGTTCAGAACGGGGGGACTGATAGATCCGGGTCACCTGGGATTCAATGCCGTGGACGGCTTTAAATACGGGATTGACTTTAATTTCTATCATATATGGGATTCAGGAATGACCCTTTCGATAAGCCCCGAGGCAGGATGGGATTTTGCCAGGGAAAATATCAACTGGAGGGCCAGCGGGCTTATCACCTATAACCATATGAAGCAGTCGCGTATAGTATTCTGGATGGGCATGGGAAGCAAAGATTTTACAAATTCGGCAGGTATCAGCCCTTTTATGAATATGGCCACATCGCTGCTTTTCAAAGATAACTACCTGAGATTATATGAAAGCCGCTATATCACCCTGAGTCAGAGGCAGGAATATTTTAACGGCTTTTATGTTGAGCTGCGGTATGCATATGATGACCGCAGGCTGCTAAGTAATAATACAAATTATTCATTCTTCAGAAGGGACCAGGACTATTCGGCCAATATACCCCTTAATGAATACACGGGTGCGCCCGGCGACACAGGAGCTGAGTACCTGCTGACAGATCATCTGCACCACCGGTTCTCCACCGTAATATCATATATCCCCCGCCAGAGATACAGGATAAGTAATGGCAAGAAATCAGCTGCCGGCTCTGACTATCCTACTTTTAAGATATATTATGACCATGGTATCAATATTAGCGCTGACAATGCAACAGACCATTACGACCATATACAGTTTGAAGCAGACCAGTCAAAGTCCATCGGCGCTTTCAGCGAATATTCGTGGCGACTGAGAGCGGGGGGGTTTATAAATAATGACAGGCTGCAGTTCCAGGATTTCAACCATTTCAATACCCAGTCCCTGCCCTTCCTGATACGCAACCACCAGGATGTGTTTATGCTCCGTGATTATTATTCACTGGCCACACCCGAATATTATATTGAAGCGCACCTGAGGTATACCACACCTTACCTGCTTATCAAGCTCTTACCCTTTCTCAGCAACAGTCTTATGAGGGAGAATATTAGCCTGGCCTACCTTTACAGTCCCAATACAGCCAACTATTACGAGCTGGGTTACAGTCTGAGCGAGATCTTCCTTATAGGTAAGATTGGCGTGTTTGCCGGTTTCGAGGATCTGAATTTCAGGTCGGCGGGACTGAGATTCACCTTTATTTTTAATTAGTGCCGCCGGGCAGCTCTTCATCGGACAGCTCCCCCGGTAAGCCTGGAACATCCATATTTCAATCAGTGCCGCCGGGCAGCTCTTCATCACGGTACCTGTCGGGCATTTCTTTTTTAGCCTTAATACCCAGCTCACGGAGGTTGCCAACCCTGTTAATAAGGTTGCCCCTGCCTGTCAGCTTCATTACCGTATCATCATACTGTTTCTGTGTTTCGCCCAGCTTCTTACCCAGCTTCTCCATCCTCTCGAGCAAGAGGACAAAATCATCATAAAGGGCGCCTCCCTGCTTTGCTATCTCCATGACATTCCTGCTCTGGTATTCCTGCTTCCATATGCTCTCTATCATCTTCAGGGCGGCTATCAGGTTGGTCGGACTGATAAGAAGCACCCTCTTCTCGTATGAATCGGACCACAGCCTGTTATCCGACTGCAGGGCAAGGAAATAAGCCGGTTCAACAGGCATGAACATCATTACAAAATCGACGGTATCCAGGCTGTACTCATCCTGGTAATCCTTGGCAGCCAGCTTGTTAAAATGTGTCCTCACCGACTGCAGGTGTGCCTTCAGGGCCTGCTCCTTCTCCTCATCGGTGTCGGCGTTCACATACTGCTCATAGCCTACCAGCGATACCTTTGAATCAATTATGATAGACCTGTTGCCGGGATATTTTACGATTATATCCGGTTGCAGCCTGTTGCCCTTCTCCGTGGTATACGACTCCTGCACAAAGAATTCCCGGTCCTTTACCAGCCCTGACTTCTCCAGTATGCTCTCCAGTATCATCTCGCCCCAGTTGCCCCTGGCTTTGGAATCTCCTTTAAGAGCCCTTGTCAGGGCATTGGCTTCATCACTTATCCTTGTATTGAGCCTTTCCAGCTCTGCAATCTTGGTGATAAGAGATGCCCGGTCCTTGCTGTTTTCAAGGCTTGTCTTTTCAACTTTGTCCCTGAAATCCCTGAGATTATCATTAAAAGGTCTCAGTATGCTGTCAAGTTTTTCCTCGTTCTCCCTGGTAAATTTTTTACTTTTCTCCTCCATTATCTCATCGGCCAGCAGCCTGAATTCCTTCTTCATCTTTTCCTGTATGGCCTCCAGCTCTTTCTTCTGATCTTCCAGCTTCTCACCCAGGGCTTCAATGCTTGTATCCTTTGATGCCACCTGGGCGGTAAGCCTGCGTATCTCGGCTTCCTTTTCTGCCATATCATTTTTGTACTCTGATATACTTGCTTTAAGATCGCTGATATGGGCATTCTCAACGGATCGGGACGATTTTTTAGCAAGCCTTTGTATGATTATCATTACCACCACACCGGCTGCCAGTCCAGTCACAAAAAAAATAATATTTTCAGGCATCATTAAAAGGATATTATATTATTCTTCATTCCTTATGATCGGATTAAGGTGAGTCACTCTCACACTGCTATGGGAACTGAACACCCTCACCGCCGGCTCCTCCCTGAAAGGTATCATCTCCCGTGATATCATTATTCATCTTTGAGCTAACGGTAAAAGAGTCGGAGACATTCTGCGATCCTATAGCGTCATAGTTAAGATCTTCCACATCCATAAACTGTGCCCTTTCCTCCCTGAACCTCAGCAGCACATCGTCAACGGGACCGTTCCTGTTCTTGGCAAGTATGATCTCGGCTATGCCTTTTGACGACATCTCATTATCGAGTGTTGTAAAACCATACTTCTCCGGCCTGTGTATAAAGATTACCATATCGGCATCCTGCTCTATGGCACCGGACTCCCTCAGGTCAGAAAGCTGCGGCCTCTTGTTGCCGCTCCTTACCTCCACCGACCTGTTAAGCTGGCTTAAGGCAATGATAGGCACATTAAGCTCCTTTGATATACTTTTAAGGGAGCGTGATATATTGGACACCTCCTGCTCACGGCTTCCCGCATCCTTCGGGCCGGTCATTAGCTGAAGATAATCCACAATGGCAATATCCAGCTTATGCTGTGCCGACAGCCGCCGGCATTTGGCCCTGAGCTCAAAAACAGAAATGGCGGGCGTATCATCAATAAAAATACTGGCATCCTCCAGTGTCTTTATTTTGGTCTCAAGCTGTTTCCACTCATCTTCCCTGAGCCTGCCGTTCTTTATCCTGGCAGAGGGCAGCTCCGTTTCGGCAACAATAAGCCTGTTCACCAGTTGCACAGCCGACATTTCCAGTGAAAAAACAGCTACGGCCTTTTTATGGTCAATAGCCATATTTCGTGCCATGGATAAGGCGAAAGCCGTCTTTCCCATTGAGGGTCTTGCGGCCACTATTATAAGGTCTGACTTCTGCCAGCCCGAAGTGAGCCTGTCAAGCTTGGTAAATCCCGAGGGCACACCCACCAGGGCATCCTCCCTTTTACTTGCTTCCTCTATCTCATGTATGGCCTCCTTAAGTACCAGGTTAAGGGTAGCCACCTCCTTCTTTATATTCCCTTCGGCTATCTGGAAAAGCTCATTCTCTGAATAATCAAGCAGCTCGTTTACATCATTCGAGTCGTCATACGCCCTTCCCTGTATCTCCGATGTCACCCTGATAAGCTCCCTCTGTATGAATTTCTGTGCCACTATCTTGGCATGAAACTCAACATGCGCGGCTGAAACAACCTTTGATGTAAGCTGGGTCAGGTAAACGGGTCCGCCCACATTATCCAGCTCATCCTCCGTGCGTAGCTGTTCGGTAACGGTATAAAGATCCACTGGCATCTCCCTCTGGTTAAGCGCAAGAATAGCCGAATATATCTTTTTATGCACATCCTTGTAGAAGCTTTCGGGCTTCAGGATATCAAGCACTGTTATTATTGCGTCTTTCTCGAGCATTATTGCACCCAGCACCGCCTCCTCCATATCCATGGCCTGGGGTGGCACCCTGCCCATATCAGGCATGGCATTTGATGCAGATCTGGCCCTGGTCTTCTGATTAGCCATGATATACTATTTAACTTTTATACGTCCTTGCTGAAATCATCCGTGATTAACAGCTTCAAAGTTAGAAAATAGAAGCTGTCTGCCTACTGATAAACACTAATTATTACAAACATTTTATGTTGATATCTTGTTGAAAGTTGACAGGCTGTCATCAACCACTTCTGCTATCCCTGCCTTTAAGTGCCACAGCATAGCGAATAATTCACTATTTTTGCAGACAGGACTCAATAATACAAGTTTATATATGACAATTTTCCCGAATGCCAAGATCAATATAGGCCTTAGGATCATCTCCGTGAGGAGTGACGGTTATCATAATATAGAGTCATTGTTTTACCCCGTGGGAGCCACGGACGCCCTGGAGTTTGTCCCGGCCCCCAACAGCCAGGAGAAGTACAGCCTGAAAATAACGGGAATCAGTCCTGATTGTCCGGACAGTGAAAACACTGTGATAAGGGCACTGGAGATTGCAAGGAAGCACTACAGCATACCCCCCCTGAAGATACACCTGCATAAAACAATACCATCCGGATCGGGACTCGGTGGCGGATCATCTGATGCAGCTTTTATGCTGAGGTACCTCGACAGGTATTTCAAGCTGGGTGCGGGTACTGACAGGCTCAGCGAGATGGCCCTGCAGATTGGCAGCGACTGTGTATTTTTTATCAGGAACGTACCGGCCCTGGTGAGCGGCAGGGGCGAGATACTTAAAGATACAGAGCTCAGCCTTAAAGGCAAATATATACTGCTGGTGCATCCCGGCATATTTATCAGCACTGCTGAGGCTTACAGCATGGTCAGTCCATCAGCTAAAGGCAACAGCATAAGTGAAATAATACAGGAGCCCGTAACTTCATGGAGAGACAATCTTAAAAACGATTTCCAGGAAGTCATTACAACAAAATATCCGCTGATAGGCAAACTGATTGAGGATATCTATAATGACGGGGCCTTATACTGCTCGATGAGCGGCAGCGGATCAACGGTGTACGGCATCTTTGAAAACAAGCCTGACACCACTGAATATGAAAGGTGCTGGATATGGTCAGGACTTCTTTAGGAGCACTATTCCTGACGGTTTATCTCCATAAGCAGGGTCCCCTTGGGGACTTTTTCCCCGG
>CAZGUR010000156.1:0-7876 GCA_964529295.1 uncultured Rikenellaceae bacterium
CGATAATTCCAATGGCCGGCCAGGAAAATAATGACTTCTGGCTTTGGAGCATTTCGACGTCAGGCCACAAGACAATGACATAATGAACAATGATCAATATCGCTATAAGCAGGCCAAAGCAAATGAAGTTGTTTCTCTTTTGAATCTCCATTATTTATAATTGTTTAGGTTATCACATATTTTCTTCATGCATTTTTCGCTCATAAAAATAATATTTTAGAACAAAAAACCGATTTTCTCCTAAACAGGCTTTTGCGCTATGCTTAACAGGTGTTTTGCGTTCTGCAGCATGCGGGAATCTTCACAATGGCCGATAATAAAATCCATCCATCTGTTTTGCAGCTCCTCATCAAGCTTATGATACAGTTCAAACCTCTCCCCGAATATCCCTTCTACACCGGCCAGATGCAGTGGCTTTAATCCTGCCTGCTCAATAAGCGGGTTGATCTCTTCAGGATGAGAAAAATAGGCATCCGTAAACCATTCGGTCGCTTCCACAAAACTCTCGTCAGAGCCTGTTTCCCATAATTTTTTTGCACCGTCAGGGTATAGTATCCCTTTCGGATTATTCTTTAATCCGTAAACCAGGGCGCCAACCCGGGTCATAAATGCCGAGAAAAGGTAGCCTCCGGGCTTAAGATGAGCGAAAGCCAGTTCAAGCATTCTGCTTCGGTTTTCTTTACTTATCAGGTGGTACATCGGTCCCAGCATCAATATTCCGTCCCATTCTCCCTTATCCCAGGTTTTTCTTTCCATAGCATCTCCCCGCTTAATAAACAGCACACCAGGGTGATCGCCTGCACGTTGCTTTACAAGCTCAATATTCTTATCAGACAGGTCATTCAGACCCATCATAAAGCCTTTGTCCAGCAGTACACCGGCAATCCTTCCTGTACCACATGCAACATCATAAAGACGGTCTCCTTTTTTCAGATACCTGTTTACAAATTCCATCATCACAGGAATCTCAAAAGGATGATTATCGAGCCGGCTATCTTCATCTTCCACATGCTTATTATAATATTCCCTTACATCATCATGCCTCATATCAGCCTTTATATAAAATCATTATACCTGATGCCTGCCATTGCCTTGCAATGTGAATTATGGATAAACCAACTTTGTGCCAGAGAGCAGCTACAGGATAGCAGGTACCTCTTCAGGCAAGCGGCTTATGCTGCAGTCCTCAGGGTACATTATAAAACAGCTGAAAAAAATACTGTCAGAAAGCGGGGAATAAATCATCATCCGGGGTAAATACTTCACAGTTTCCGGAGACAGCAAGGTTTATATATCTGGCATCTCAGATCAATCGGGGATGTATACAGATCCAGTTACAGGTGTATTGGAGATATTATTTGCACCTTGCCCTATTGTTTACAGTTACTTGTATATGCAGGTTTAAATATTTTATTTAGTCAGTTTTTTTGATTTAATGGCAGATGGATCGTTAGCGGCATTAACGGTAGCAACATCACCATAGATATAATAGACATCGTTACCGATTGCGCTTACTGCAACCGGTGGAATTCCGTCAGTAAAATCGCCCGAGATGGTTTTCCATTCCGTTCCGTCATATACATTCAGGTGCGGATAGTATACCAGGGTTGTCTGTGATTCATCTTCGTATTCGTATTTCATGCTGGCAACAATAAGGTTGCCGTCCGAATCTGCCGTCAGGTCAAATGCTCCCATAGTAAACCATGTTTCGTGGTCATCAGGTATTAAGTTTGTTACGGTAGTTAAATTATCGACCCTGTAAACCCCGCCATCGAAATCAGCAGAGGCTGAGCCGGAACTGAAGTAGAGTTGAGTCGCGGTCCTCACCAGTTCAATATCATTCAACCATTCCTGTCCCCATGTTAAGTCTGTGGTCCAGGTGCCTCCCTCTAAATGTTTAATATATAATACATCATCAATATTGTAATAAAGGTAAAGTGTTCCGCTGATATTTTTTAGTTTAGTATCGAAAACTGACCCGCTTGCAATAATGCCATTACCATCACCTCCTATAGTATCCCAGGTGCTCCCATTGTATTTCATTACCTGCAGATCATAATCCGGATGTTGCTTTATTGCCATATAAAGTTCATTATCGAAAACTTCAATACTTATAGCAGCAGGGCTTCCTTCCTGTCCAAGGTTATCCGGTGTCAGATTTTCTGACCATGCCGTGCCATCCCACCGGAAAACACTTAAAGAATCTCTTATCCCGGCCAGGTACGAATCTGTGCCGGATACAGCAAAATTGATAATGTCATATTCAACATCAGGCACTGTGCCCCATACATTCTGCCAGTTTGAACCGTTTAATTTATACAATGCCGGTTTTCCATACAGGTCAGCATCTGTTATTGCCCCAAGGTATAATGTATTATCAACAATCTTTTCTTCAATATCTTCGATAACACCCGATGATGCCGTTAATACCTGACCCAGATCGCTTGTGGTATATTCCACTACCGCATTGCCTCCCGTCCCGGTACCCCCGCCTTCATCATCAGCAGGTTCACCATCAACAGAGTATTCGTTATAGTCCCTGTAAGAACCATTAGAGTCTACAAAATCATACATATAACGGGTTACGATCTTATAGCTGTAGCTTTTGGAAGGGTCGAGGGAATAATCTGTGTCTGTGTATGACCAGTCATAATTTATGTCACTGGTGTTATAAACAACTTCATCCAGTGTTTTAATTAAGGAAAAATCAGAATAATTTCCGTCTTCGGTGCGGTAAATATCATAATTAATATCCTGCAGGTTATTTATTTCAAGCAGATCGTTAGGGTTTGTCCAGTTAATCGTAATCTCAAGGCTACCATCATTTTGCCTGTTTACTGAGCTTATCTCAACCGGGTCAGCTTTAAAAGCATAACCTGTAACTTCCCGGGAATAATCGCTGAATTCATCCCCCTGCCCTTCGGCATAAATCTGCATTTTATACCGGTATTCTTTTCCTTCTATCAGCCTGTTATCGGGCAGTAACCATCCATTATCATCCCATTGGGTGGACCATGTCCATGATATCTCTTCCCACTGGGCATTGTTTTCATTAAATCTGTATACAATTGCCTGCCCGTCATTATCCCCATAGGCAATATGAACAACACCTATATACGTGCCTTGCGATGCTGTAAAATCATCCGGCACGGCAACTGGTTCTCTGTCACATGATATTATTATTATCGTAATTATTAATATTATAAAACTTGTAAATTTATTCATATCTGTTTTGCTTTTTGTTACCGTTTCGGTTTTGTTACCGCCAACGGGAGTCAGTATTAAATTAAAAACTGTTTTCAGCACATAAATATATCAATTTCTACTGTTTGAAGGTGGATTTAGGCAGTTAATTAAAGTAGGAAAAACATCGGGATATTTCGATCTGCCGGAAAACAATACTAACAATAGAAGCTAATAAACCAATTCATAAACAATAAAAATACAAATATCAAGTGGCAGTTCACAGCTCATCAGGCGAAGATAAAACTGCACAGGCTATATCCGGCAATATATGGCTGATATGACACTAATGATTTTATCACTGTGTTTAATCAATTCTCCCGGTAGCGATCAACTTACCAGGTTTCTTCTTTCATCTTAGGGGATATGTTTGAATGTGTGGTTCCAGAATACTGACAAATTCGTTAAGCATCTACTCAATTATAATTGATTTGATTTAGGAAATAGTAAAACTAATAATAACAAAATTGCCAGTGAAGTAGCAATAAACACCAACCAGCTGGCAATTCCCGGGAAAATTGATGTAAAGAAAATATAGTCCTGACTCACCGCCCAAATGTATATTGCAGATATTAATGCGAACAAACAGATAAGAGCAATTCTGCATTTTAGGTTTCTTTTTGAAAATAGTAAAAAACTTCGAGTGGATTGGCCAATACCGATTATTACTCGTAATCCTAGCCAGGAGGCGAGCAAGATAAGTATAGCAACAACTACCCACAAACACCTTTCGCTGGTGAAAATTATGCTCATTCCAACCCGTTCAAAGCCATTCCATTGCGCCCAGCGGGTAAGCACCTGGGCAAAGAATGGCCAGCTCCGCTGGCTGTTTGTTAGAATTACAATACCATCTCCTGTTTCAGGAACGGCGTGGAAATGTGTCATCCAGCCGGTACCCTGACCTCCGTGCGCAAATGCTGACTTCCCGTTTGGCAACTCCTCCAGCAGATGACCAAATCCGTAGGAATCAAATGCAAATCCATAGAAACCCAGGTTACTCGCCGAAGGGGTGTAAAGCGTTAAAATACTTTCCTTATTAAGAACATTGCCTCTGACCCTGGAATCCAACATCCCTGCGCAAACAAATCTTGCAATATCCTCCACTGTGGCGAACAGTCCTCCAGATGCTTTCTCGGGATAAACGTAGGGCGGAACGGGATTTTCCGAAAAATCGTATCCAAAGGGAATACTGTCGGTAAAACCGCTTCGCCACTCAAAGCTGGAATGCATCATTCCAAGCGGTCTTAAAACCTCCTGAACCATATACCGGTCAAAACTCAAACCAGTTACCTCCTCAATAAGCAATTCCAGAATATGGTACCCTACGTTGGAGTATTCAAATTGTAATCCGGGATTTCTATTTGGCAGAGCATTCTGCGTTAAACTTTCCTTTAGTGTTGGAATCTGCCCTGTTGGTTCATATCGCACACCAATGGTGCCCAATGGTAAGCCCGAAGTGTTATTAAGAAGTTGTCTGATAGTTATCTTATGTGTTGCATAATCTGAATCAGGGAATTCCCAGCTTTTCAGATATTCAGCAACCGGCGTATCAAGGTTTATTTCACCCCGCTCAACCAGTTTCATTACACCCCAGGCGGTTACCGATTTAGAAATTGATTCAACCCGGCAGTAATCATCAGTTGTCATTTTGCGCCCCGACTTCACATTGGCATAGCCATAGGCATTTTTGAAGACCGGTTTCCCATCCTTAATAACCGCCACAATAGCTCCGGGAATCTTGTACTTTGACATAAGTGACGGGATTTCCCTATCGAGATGTACAGAGAATTCTCTTAAAGAAGGGTTTGCTGATCCATTTTCTCCTCCGGCAATACTTCCGTTCAGAAGAAAGATCGAAATCAGGATTTTTGCTATTGTCAAACTATTGCTCATATTTTAGTACTTTCTGCCTTATGTTCTTAATTGCGTGCGGTGCGTTCGTGCTTTGGCAATAAATTCGGTTTTCACCTTATCTATTTCTACTACTGGTAACCAATCATCCATATTGCCATAATTTGACCTGTCTATTTTAAATGGTGCTAATAATTCAAATTCTTTGATTGTTATCAAAACAATATATCTTTTGCCACCAAAACGTTTTAATAAACCCTTATCCAATAATAAATACTCTTGATATCTCTCGACTAATTCTATAGATTATTCTTTTGTCATTTTTTCTGAGTTAAAAACATCAGAAACAGTAGCTTTTGCTTTAACTAAGCCATCACCCTTGTTTTCAATAAAATATAAAACATCGCCAATATTCACCTTGCCATATGGTAATTTTCTTCCCATTGCACCGCGAATAATCATGTTCTTTTTGCCATTTGTTAAATTTTCAAGTTCTTTTGCTTTTGAATCAAGATATACTACACAGTCCATTTTATTTTGTTTTAATAGATTAATACTTGAATTAAGTTTCTCATAGCATTCATAAACTTCCTGTTTTTCAAATTATGCACAATGTTCCGGCTATATCCGTTTTAAGGCGCTTTAGCTCTTATAGCAGACCGGTTTTAATTCCTTAATAATTCACTGCAATCTGATAATAAAACATTTCGTTTTGCGATTTTTGAATGATATCTTTTGCAATGAGAATATCGGTTGTTTCAGTATAAATAAAATGGTACCAAAAGATAAAAAATTCTTCAAAGGAAACTTCTTTATCAAAATTCAACTCGCGGTATGTTGCCTCAAAATCAGGTTTGTTCCTTTTCAGGATATCGAGCAGACATGGGAAAAATACATCAGGCATTTTATGGGTTATCAACTGAGTATCATTTTTATCAAAAACATGAATATTCTTGTCTTCATAATTATCCCAACCAACATTTGACTTAATTCGTTTATTACCATATACGCAAATGCCTATTGAATCATTCCAAAGAAGTCCCCGGTTGCCATATATTCCGAAAGGTTCGGTTGTGTTGGCAGGATCATCTTCAACAATGGCCAGGTAATACCGGCTTCCATTTCTTAAAGGTCGCTTTTGGTTTAAAAATTCTTCTTCCATCCGTTGGATTTGAAAATTATCGAGTATGACATTGCTCAGATAAAAGAGCGACAACTTACGGAAATCATGGTACTGTGAAATGTTCGATTCGTTATGCATTTTTTTTATTTCCGGTAACCAATTGCATATACTGTCTGCAATTTCATTAGCTGCTTTTTGGGCTTTTTCTTCTAAAAAATTCCCTCGCTCCAACGTGAGTATCCCAAGGGTTGGTTGATAGTATTCTCCCTTTTTTGTAAGCAATTTATTTTTAATTAGGGCATTGATATAATTCTCCGTTGTCTCAGGACTCCATGTAAATGCTTCTTCAATTTCAGAGCGCGGAATGCGGTAATGCAATGCAGTCAGAAACTGAGCAAGACTATCTTTTTTGATGTCGATTTTGGGGCCCTGGTATCCAGATATTTGATAAACCCTATACGAGGAGTTAAGAATGTTTTCTATGGTCCTGCTGTTTTTAACAGAACAGCTTGCCAAAATAGTAACAGCAAGTACGGTAATTACAATTTTCAAAGTCTTCATACAATAATGTATTTTTTGCTAAAAGTTATGTGTTTGTGACCCTATTTGACTGTATTCTTATATTAAAGTACATCTTTAAAAATCTGCTAAGCTCATTTATTTCATGTGCTTTAACTCTATATTTTTCTTGCGTTTTGTTAGAACTCATACTTATAACTGATAAATGGAACCGGGCTGGTAAAGAAATCGTTTTCAATTTTGCCATGCTTCAGATTATATTTTTTGCCCATATACTGCTTCCCCAGGATATTTTTTACCTGTAATGTAATTATTGATGAACCTTTCGAACCATTTATTATATAATTTATCGCTAGATCTGAAATGCTCTCCAGTCGGTCATAACGATCCACAAACGGGCTGTTTTCATCATAAATAATTGTCCCGGCAAGCCGGGTAGCCTGCTCATCAACCGGATTATACCAGTAGGGTCCCATTAATGTGAATTTAACATTAATACCTAACAGGTTTTTATCATTGATTTCCCATTCTTTTCCGCCTAGAACATTCATTACATAACCACCATTGTAGCGAGTCTGGTATTCTTTCCCATCACCACCGGTATATTTTGATTCATAAACAGATGAAGTGGTCATAAAATAGAACCCATTGTTGAGAAATCTTTCCAAAGTAATATCAATACCTGCATTTCTCCCGCTACCCTTGTTCACTAATTCCCTGTTGAATGTCCAGTCACTCATAAAATTAACCATAGAATATGAGCTATTATCCACTACCGGAACATCGTATAGTTTCTGAAAGTAAGGCTCGATTTTCAATCGTATATTCTCACTTATTGACCAGTCATAGGCAAGCACAAAATGATGAGCTTTCATTCGTTTAAGCTTTTTATTCGGATAATATATTTCATCATTTATATTATTCGCTGCTTTTATGAAGTAAACAAACAGTGGTTCTGTTTGGCTGTGATTTCCATAGCCCAGTGAAACCTGATGGCCAGGATGCAGTTTCCAGCTTGCAGAAAAACGAGGTTCAAGCGTGTATTCATTATTAATCTCCAGCCATGAGGTGTTTATCCCTCCTGTAATGAACAAATTCTGGCTTATTCTGTATTTACCCTGAAAATAGCCTTCAATCAAC
>CAZGUR010000157.1:0-7780 GCA_964529295.1 uncultured Rikenellaceae bacterium
TAAAATCTCACGCAGACTCTCACGAAGAATACCTTATACCTCCATGTAATGATGAATGCAGCTATTGTTTTCTCAACTATACCGATGTGCTGGCTGATAATTATTTATTCAGGAAGCTGTCGAAGAATGCAATAGGTGAAATCATCAGGAAAGTTCATCACCAGGTAAGGAAATGCGAAAGGGGTGAGGTGATTGCATATGAGGGAGATTATTATGATAAGCTGATTATCATTGTAAAAGGTTCGGTGGTTGGTGAGATGATGGATTTTGAAGGACGGGTACTAAGGATTGAACAAAGAACTGCACCTGAAAGTGTTGCAACAGCCTTTATTTTTGGCAGCAATAATAAATTGCCGGTAACCATCACTGCACTGGAAGAAACACGCCTGCTACTGATACCCCGCAAAGATCTTATTGATCTTTTTGCCGTTAATAAAGTTGTTTTGCAGAATTACCTTGATATTATGGCCGACCGCGCCCAGTTCCTGAGCCGGCAGCTTAAGTTTCTCGGACTAAATTCAATCAAGGGAAAAATAGCCGGCTATCTTCTTGAACAGGTAAAGAAGCAGGGCAGTGAAAATATACGTATAGAGCATTCTCAATCCGACCTGGCAGAGATGTTTGGAGTAGTACGGCCATCGATAGGCAGGGCCCTGGGTGAGCTGAAAAAGGCAAAATGTATCAGTGCAAAAGGAAAGAATATCAGGATTGAGGATAAAGGCAGGCTTTCTGAGCTTCTGCGTTAGCTTAACAACTGCGTTGCGATGAAAATTCCGTCGTGGCAGAAAGAACTTTTGCCTGGTTTTATACTTCTGTATTTCAGCTGTCAAAAAAACATTCATCACCCTCTTCTTCTAGCTCTATTGTTGCATGTTGCAGGTTTAAAGCCCTGCATGTCTGCCTGATCCCGGCCTTCAATCCGGGATATGCACTGCGGGGAGTGTCTTTCGGCAATACGGCATGCAGTGTGATAATATTATTCTGACCGTCAAGAGACCATATATGCAGGTCATGAACAGCGATAACACCTTCTGTTTGGATAATTTCATCTTTGACTTTTTCGGCATCAATACCGGGTGGTACTTCCTGAAGTAAGATCCTGAATGTTTTCTTCAGGTTTTTGTAGACATTTAAAAGTACCCAGGCAGTGATCCCGATTGATAGCAGGGGGTCAAGCACAGGGATGTTCACGAATATCATCACTATGCTCACAATAAGAACAGCTATCCAGCCAAGCACATCTTCGAGCATATGCAGATAAACAGCTTTTTCATTCAGAGAATCCCCTTTTCTTAATCGCAGTACGGCTATGCCATTGACAATAATGCCCAGTATGGCAAGGTACATCATTCCCTGAGCATTGACTTCATCAGGGGAAAATAATCTTTCAATGACCTCTCTCAGGACGAAAACCGAACCTATAATAAGCATTACAGAGATAGAAACAGCACCAAGTAGAGAGAATCGTTTATAACCATATGTATAGTGCTTGTCACTGTCGCGGTTCGATACTTTCTGAAGGTACCATGCCAGTGCCAGCGAGATAGTGTCTCCAAGGTCATGCAGTGCGTCAGACAGTATAGCTATACTGTTAGTATACAGTCCGCCCGCAATCTCAATAATTGTAAACACCAGGTTAAGGAAGAAAGCCAGGGATATATGTCTTGAACTGTTTTTAGTCTCCTTATTACGGTTCATATTCAATTGCCTGATAATTATTGACGAAGATACTACATATGTTAACAAAGCCGGTGGCATGCCGGTTCATTTTTCATTTCCTGATATGATATGGGGAGATACTACATATGTTAACAAAGCCGGTAGCATGCTGGTTCAAAAAAATATTAGATACCGTGTAATTTGAAAAACATCTGTATCGGAGCAACTTACGAAGCTTATGCTATTTGTCCCTGAGTCTGAAAAGACTCAAGCCATCTCCCCTGTAAACAAGCTCACCACACTCATATCCCGTTTCCAGCAAGCTTTCATCATCAGAGACAAGCAACAGAAAATCCGCTCCCTGAGCATGAAAATAATCGATTCTGCCAGGTTTTACTTCTTCCGGCCGCTCAATATTCCATCCCGTCCGGTTTAACATAAGCAATCCCCCGTTCTGTGTCAGGTCAGGAGCGACAATGAATTTTGCATCCGTTGGAATCCCAAGGGAATCGAGATTGGGTTTATTAGCCTGTATTATCAGGCCTGTCCTGGAGTAATCATCCATGGCTGCATCATACCTTGCCCGGAGCTTTTTGCCAGAATAGTTAATTCCCCAGGCAATTATAATGAATACTATTGATTTGATAATAATATTAACTGTCCGGGTGGGTTTTAGGTTTTTCAGGGTTTTGAAAGCATTTACAAAGAGAAGTATTATCAGGGGGAAGAAGGTTATGAAGTAATAATCATGGTCTTTAAACTGGGAGTAAAACAGGATAAAGAATGCCAGGTTGCCGGCAAAAAGTATAATGGTTAGTAATGATAAAAAGCGGTCTGATTTTTTGAAAAACAGGATCTGAAATGCAACACTGGCAAAAAGCAGGTAAAAAACCGGCCGTGCAAAATAGCTCCTGTACCAGTAGTTGGTTAAGTGGTCCCATACTATCGCAACCTCCTCCCTGCTAATATTCCATATCGGCATGGCAGTGGTATTGAATGAAATTGATTCATAAGTTTTGTTATAGCTTATCATATATATGTTCCATGCCGCAACCGCAATGACTGAGATTAACCCGGAGAAAATAAGCGGGTAGTTAAAAGATTTTTTTTTATTCCGTCCGTTTTTAAGGAGTGGCATTACCAGGTAGAGAAAGAAAACCGAAAGCGGGTTGATCAGGTATGTCACCTTAATAAGACTGCCTAGTGTAAAAAAAACAAAAGCAGTGTAAAGGCTGTTTTGTTTTTTGTTAAAATAGTAGCTGAAAAAGAAATACCAGCCTATCATAATAAACCCGAATGCACCTGAATCAGGCAGGTAATTAAGGGAATAATAATTAAATACGGTAGATGTGAAAAGAAGAAGTGCTATGAGAATTGAAAAGGCTTTATCTTTAATAATAAGATCCGACATTTTATAAATAAGGAAAATACCTGTAATTACAAGCAGGTAATTCATTATTTTAAGGACAGAAAAATTTACTCCGGTAATTGTATAGATCAAGGCGCTTAGATAATACAAAAGGGGAAATTCGCAGGCAGCATGACCATCAATATTTTTAAGATTGTAAAGGCCGGGTTTAAAGAATTCGAATCCTTCCCTGAAGTAAACACTTGCAAATGACAGGCTATCTGTCTGTCGCATAAAATGGATGCCCAGCGGACCGCTGAGAATTACTTTGTTTATGCCAAGGAAAAAGAAAAGCACAATAAATATTGATATACCAATTGTTACTTCAATTATTAGTGAATATTTACTGCTATTGCTTCCCAAAATATAAGGCTTTGAAAACTGAGACCGAAGATATCAATAATCAGGTAATCCATCAATAAGAGATCCTTTGCTGCGTTCTGGATGACAATAATCCATTTCTCATTCCATTACGCCTGCATTCTTTATATTTCAATTATCTCTCCCTGGTCGGGCATTGAAATATTTTTAAAATTCCTGCTTTCCAGGTACGGTTTATATTTCAATTGTACTTCTCTGTCTCCATGAACAAGGATTGTTTGCTTGAGTTTTGCAGTGTCCTGGCAGGATATAAAGTCGGCCATCTCCCTGTAATCACCATGACCGCTGAATGAGTCAATGCGTTCAATATCAGCTCTGACCTCGTAAGGCTTGCCATGTATCGATATTTCTTTATCACCTCTCAGTATCCTGGCTCCCAGTGTATAAGGTGCACAATACCCTACGGCCAGGACTGTATTAGCCGGGTTTGATATATTATTTGCAAGGTGGTGCTTTACGCGGCCGGCTTCCATCATACCCGATGCAGATATAATGACCATCGGCTCTTTCATGGTATTGAGCCTTTTGGAGTCTTCTGCCCGTTTTATGTAATACAGGCTGTTAAACCCGAACGGATCGGGATCATCCTGCATTACCTTTATTATATCATCATTAAAGCATTCAGGGTGTAATCTGAATATTTCGGTGGCATTGACTGCGAGTGGACTGTCAACATAAATATTAATCCGGGGCAGTTTTTTTTCATTGAAGAAATTATTCAGGGAATAAACAATATCCTGTGTCCTTCCTATGCTGAACGACGGAATTATAAGCTTGCCACCTTTTTCAACACATGTTGTACGGATAACTCTGAGTAATTCATTCTCAGCATTAATCTGATCCTTATGCAGTCTGTCGCCGTAGGTTGATTCAGTGATCAGGATGTCAGCCTGTGGGAAAGGTTTGGGCGGAGCCAGTATGCGGTTAACAGGCCTGCCAATATCACCTGTGTAGGAAATCCTTTTTCTCTCCCCGTCTTCCATAATCTCGAGATTGACGACTGCGCCGCCAAGCATATGGCCTGTATGGGTGAATCGTAATGTAATACTCTCATCAATGAAGAATTTGCGATCATAAGATACCCCAATGAATAGGCTCATGCATTTAACAGCATCCATCCTTGTATATAACGGTTCAACAGGAGGCAATCCCTTTTTTGCCCTTTTTTTATTGAATGTGTAGGTGTCATGTTCCTGTATATGGCCGGAGTCAGCCAGCATGATAGAACACAGATCACGTGTGGCACTGGTGCATACCACCGATCCCCTGAATCCTCGTTTGTAGACATAGGGTATTAGTCCGCTGTGATCTATGTGTGCGTGGGACAGTATGATATGATCAATCTCAGAAGGTTCAAAACCAGGATTGCGGTTCTTTTTGTCTGTATCCAGTCCTTTTCCCTGGAACATTCCACAGTCGACGAGTATTCTTTTGCCTTTATTTGTTGTGATAAGATGCTTGCTGCCTGTAACTTCACCGGCTGCTCCCAGAAATTGTATTGTCATGAGCTTGCTTTTTAACCAAAGGTAAGGATAATTGTTTCAGTTTGATTTAAACAATCCATATTTTGGTCAGACAACCATTGTTTTGTAATGCCTATAGCTATTATTATTTTTTGGTAGAAAAGACAGCCTGCATAACCCTGTGCTATCAGTGACTCCACCTTATTCAGGGAAACCCGGTCCTGCCCGGTTCATAACTCATCCTGGAGTCTGTGCATATCCGCCTCTGCTGCCAGAGTACCAAAGCTGGCCCAGACACCATTGTCCAGGGTATTCCTGAATATTTGTTTTGCACGGGCAGTATCCCCGTTATAGAAGTACCAGTTTCCTATGCCATAGGCTGTGGCATCGTTCATATATTCCACGTCCTCGTCGTCGCCTTTAAGTTCATCTTCCGTTAATTCTCCCTTGTAGAATAGTAGAAGATTGTGATAGGCCATGTTTTCAAAAACATCCATGTCGCTATTGATGGGTTCGAGTGTTTTTTCAGCTTCTGCTAAATTTCCGAGCCTCCGCTGGATCATATAGACCCAGTTAGCAGCAGCAACATGCATGTCAGGATTCGTGGAAGCATCCAGGCTTTGCTGAAAACCATGCAGGGCTTCCTGCATATTTCCTTTGAGATAATGCGCCAGTCCAAGGTGGTACCAGATATTGGTATTCAGTGTTGATACAGGTGTGTTGCGAATATTCGGGACACCGTCAGGTTCTATTATGTCGTCTTTGCCCTCAATCAGTTCAGCTGCTTTTGTCAGGTCTTCGATAGCTTTATCAAATTCCCTGATGCTGATATACCTGTGTCCCCTGTGCCTGTACATCCTTGCATCATCCGGGATTTTTTGGATCCCCTCACTGAATATTTCAATTGCCTTGAGATAATCGCCGAGGTAAGCTGCCCTTCTACCGTACCATATGATGCCATCAGCATCGTTGGGATTCTCGATATACTCCTTTCGGGCTTTAATGAAGTTTGCTGTTATAAGGGAGTCTTTTTCAGTGTCTGGTTGTTCGCTTATCAGCTTTTCTCCCAGGAGGGATGTTCCCTGGATAGTGTCTATACTGACAATATCAGGATCAGCTGAATCTTCTCTCTGTGAGTTACCGGTATTGCAGCTGCATAATAAAACAGACAGTACCAGGGCAAAGAACATTAATAGAGTTTTCATCTGTTTAAAATTTTTAGTTTACTGAAAATGAAGAAACTAAAAATTTCTTCACATTCAGGAACTCCCGATGAATTTTAATCATTTTCGTATGTGTATTTTAAAATGTTAAAATTACTTCGTGAGCTCGTAAACTCGGTTCATGGTCGTTTCATTTAAGGTTTTTAAATGTTTTCAGATTAAATGTATTAAAAAATAATGATCTTTGATTATTCCCGGTATATTTCTCATACATAAACTCTAATATATAACTTTGATTTATTGCATCTTACACAACAATTTCTTTTTGATTATAAATATCAAGATCACCAGGTTAACTTTTTTCGGCTCTGTAAAAACACGATTCATTTCATAATTTTCCAACTTGCTCCTCTAAGAGCAGCCAGGCAGGAAGATGAAAACACTTACCTGTCATTAACAGTGCTATATCCTGAGTGTTTCGGCCGGATTCCTCCCTGCTTCCCTGAGGGTTGCCAGGCTGATGGATACAAGACCTATCAACATTGCTGTCAGCCCGCCTGCAATAATAATCAGGGGGCTTATTGCAGTCTTATATTCAAAGTTCGTAAGCCAGTCTTTCATTATGAAAACCGAAAGCGGAGCAGCTATAACGAAAGCTATGATTATCCATATAAGAAGGTCCCCTGAGAAACGCCGGATGATATCACCGATCAATGCCCCGTTGACCTTGCGAACACCTATTTCCTTTCTCCTGACCTGTGATGAATAGGTTGCCAGTCCGAACAGGCCCAGGCTGGAAATAAGAATTGCAAGCAGTGACAGAACGAAGAAGATGGTGTTAAGATTTCTCTCCTTATCATACTGTTCCCGTAATACTTCGTTCATCACCTCAAGGGCAAATGGATTGTCAGGGTCTTCTTCATTGTAAATCTTTTCAATCTGTGACCTGATGGTATTATTCAGCTTTGAGCCTAGTTTAAGTATTATCACTCCGAACCCGCTGCGTTCATTGTCCAGCGTGATAAAAACCGGCTGTATCTCATTATGAAGGGAACCGGTCAGAAAGTCACTTACAACACCTATTACAGTATACTCTTCGTTCCTCTGTATGGTTTTTCCGAGTGGATCCTCCCAGCCGGCTGTCTTCACGAAGGTTTCGTTGACCAGGACATTGTGCCTATCCCCGGTGTTGTTCCTGAAATCACGTCCTTTTACAAGTTGAATACCCACGGTGGATAAATAATCCTTGTCCACGTAAACAGCATTTGACATTATAGGTTTCTCGATCCCTTCAACGTGGTAGCCGTTTGATGTGAATGAAAGTCCAGGCATACCGCCGGCTGACTGAGTAACTGAAACAACACCGGGAACAGACTGCAGGCGGGTTTTTATAATATCGGATCTTTTTGAAGCCGTCATACTTAATCCCAGGAAAACTACATTTTCATCTGAAAAACCTTTGTCAATTCGCCCTGCATACTGCATCTGAGAATACATTACCAGGCAGCTTATTATCAGGCTTATTGAAAGAGTAAACTGGAATGTCACCAGTATATTCCTTGATAACTGACGGCCTTTCCCGCCTGATACCCTCCGTAATATCGACATGGGTGGTATTGCTGACAGGTACCATGCCGAGTAGAAACTGGCCAGGAAAACACAAACCATCCACAGGATAATTGTCAGGATGATCCATTCGTGAACCG
>CAZGUR010000158.1:0-7752 GCA_964529295.1 uncultured Rikenellaceae bacterium
CGCGGGTTCTTCGTTTGTTATCAGGTCGGCCAGGTTGTCTGAGTCATTCATATGAATATTATTATCCTCATCATCGGCAACCATTGCTATAATGTTTCTCCATGGTCCCTTGTTGTCCTGATCAATATAGTTTCTTATCTTATTTATCATTGCTGCAGCCTGTGCAGTGTCGGAAACCGGTAACCTGCCTATGCCAAGATCAAGATATCCTTCATATTCACCTTCGCCTGCATCGAGTAAACCATAATAGTCATCCGAAGTGAAAGACAGAATGCTTATATGTGAATTTTCTGTCTGGTAGCTTGGTATGAAGTTAGGGTTTTCAGGGGGTAATTTTTTATTCTCATATGATCCATCGCCAAAAAGCAGCAGGTATTTGAGTTTTCTTGCACTATTATTATTCCTTGAATAAACCATCCTTACATAATTTCTGAGGGCACTTATATCCTGTATTCCGCCGGAGAATTCGTTATATATTTCTTCAGGTGTCACAAGCTTGCTGATATATGAATCATTTTCGCGATGGATATCGGCAAGCTCGGCTGCATATTTATAAAACAGGGGATGAGTGATTATTATCATATCAAAATCACCCTGCTGGTGCAGGTTCTGGCTGGCAACAGCCTTTTCTTCAATCAGGGGCCTCAGTGCATCCGACGGGTGAAATATCATAAATTCCTTAAGACTGTCGGTTGCCGATATAAATGAATATTCTCCCATTGAATAATTGCTGTTTACACTTTGTACATTATTGACCTCACTAATATTCCAGATAAGCAGCTTGTCATTATCTGAAAGCAGTGTAAACCTTGTGATATTCCCCTGCTGAACCGTATGTTTATCCCGTATGATAAAATGTTTACCATCTGCCCTGTTAAACCTGTTTTCTATCCTTCCCTGTAAAACAAGATAGTCAAGCCAGGCCCGTGCACTCATGTTACCGTTATTATGAAAATTGACGGACAGGTCAGGATAACCACCGCTAAGGCTTATCTCACCTCTCTCTTCAATAAGTCTGGCATAGGTTCCTGCTGTGTTGTATATATTAACGGCAGGAATATTTATTGAAATAATCTGATCGTCACCACTGTTCATCCTCATTACTGTTTGCTGGTCTGATCTGCCCAGCACCCTCAATTCATAGTTAAGATCTGTTCCGTTTTCAAAAGTATAGTTTTCAAAGCCGGGATGGATTGATAAGCCAGTGCCAGCCGGAACAGGTTCATACCATTCACGCCCCGATCTTAAAAGATTTTGCTTTTCAATTTCATGTATATAGAGATAATCCGAGCAGGAGGATGAAATATTATGGGCATCTGTATTTGTTTCCGGGCTTATCTCAAGAGGTGCCTCATTCAGCTTAATGAAATATACTGCTGTGTCAGAATAATAATGTCTCCGGAAAGAATATTCATCCACGGCGTAATCATATTTCCACCTGTGTGTTGAGTTACCGTAGAAGAGGATATAGTCACCTTTATTGAATACCCCGTCCTGCCCACGCTCCATTAAGACGGCTGTTTTAACAAGGTCATCCGGACGCGGATCATCGTTGTAAAATGACAGCAGACCAAAATTATTACTGTATATGGCAGCTTCCTCACCTGGATTAAGTCCCAGCGCAGCCAGCTCATCATAGTCTATCCTGTATATTCCCTTTTCCGTTAATTTTACTTTATGCCATATTCCTTCAGCGAGAACCGAAGAACCTGCAAATTCCTGGGCTGCCAGTATGGTAGTTGCCACAAGGTAAAATGTAACTATGGATATCAGCTTCTTCAATAATCAGGCTATTTTATTAAGTTTGTCCTGTTTGTCACAATAATTAACGTGGCATTATTGTTCATATTGCAAATGTATTCTGAATTCAAACTTTAAAACAGGCAGTTCTTCTGTCCTGTATTATTTTTTTAAATGTTAAAGGGCATAAAAATAATCATTCTCATCCTATTTTTGTGTAAGGTGTTATCCTTATATCAGGGACAAGCCCAGGATACGGATGTTCTGAGTCTTTATAATAACCCTGTTCAGGTGAATCCTGCCCTTACAGGAGCCGAGGGCACGGGTAAACTGAGAATGTTGTATCGCGACTATTATCCCGGCAGGGGGCTTAATCTTCATACCATATCCTGCTCCTATGACACTTTTGTAGAGGATGTGCATGGAGGTCTAGGTATATATTTGTCAGAAAATATTCTTGGGGGGATACTGAATGATTTCAGGGCCGGTGTAGCTTATTCTTACCATCTGAGGGCAAGCCGTGATTTTTATGTAAATGCCGGGTTTAGGGCAGCACTGGTTCACAGGGGTATGGATGCCGGAAATATAGTTTTGCCGGATCAGATTGACCCCCTGAGAGGTGCTGTGCTGCCTTCAGGAGAGCTGATTAATTCAATGTCGCGCACAGTTTTTGATGCCGGGATAGGATTCCTTTTCAGCTACCGCAACTATCATTCAGGTATATCTGCCAGCCATATCTTCCGGCCTGACCTTGTTGGAAACGGAATGGAAGAGTCACGCGCCGGCAGGAGGATATCAGTGCATGGGGGGACAGAATTGTATCCGGGACCTGAAGACCTGAGCATAGCCCCGGCATTTTTATTCAGCATGCAGGATGGTTTTATCACAGGTGCCATAGGAGCTGCTGTCGCTTATAAAAACATTGCCATAAACCTGCTGCCATTTTTTGAGCCGGCAACAGGAACAGGCTTAAGCTTTGTGCAATCCGGACTGCATTTTAAAGCCGGAAGGGTGGAACTCGGCTATAACTATAATTTTAACCCCTTGCCGTCCGGCAATATGCAGCCGCTTACCCTGTCAAACCAGGTATATATTGCAATAGGTTTAAATAATGTTGAAAAAAGAGACCTGGTAAAGGCAATAATATTCCCCAAATTGTAGTTATATTTGAGAAATAAACGCACTTTTATCAAAATTTGTTATATTTGAAATTAATTAATAAGACCAAAACATTTCGTGTTATGTACAAATTTGCATCCTCACTATTGGTTACTCTTGCAGTTTTGCTGTTTGCTTCCTGTAACCGTGGTGATAATCCGAATGTTTCACCAACTACAGGCTGGGACTATAATGATCCGGATAATGGCGGTTTTGAAGTTATGGTAGGCGCTGAGCAGGAAACAGGTCCGGGACTGGTACTTATAGAAGGAGGTACTTTCACAATGGGAAGGATACAGGAAGATGTTATGTATGACTGGAATAATCCTTTGCGAAGGGTTACCGTTTCATCTTTTTATATGGATGAGACAGAGATACGCAACGTCGACTATAAAATGTACCTCTGGTGGCTGAAAAGGGTATATGTTGATTATCCCGAAGTTCATAACAGAGCTCTGCCCGACACACTGGTGTGGAGGTCGCCACTCGGGTATAACGACCCATATGTGCAATATTACTTCCGCCATCCTTCGTATAATAATTATCCCGTGGTTGGTGTAAACTGGCTGCAGGCAAATGACTATTGCCTGTGGCGCACAGACAGGGTTAATGAGCAGATATTGATTGATCAGGGGATTTTAAGCTATGACCCCAACCAGGTAAACGAAAATAATTTTAATACAGATGCTTACCTGGCCGGTCAGTATGAGGGTGTGGTTAATGAGAACCTTCCCAGTCTTGATCCAAACGAGGAGGAGCGTAGGGTAAGGATTGAAGATGGCATACTGCTGCCAAAGTACAGGCTTCCAACAGAAGCAGAATGGGAATTTGCTGCCTATGCTCTCAGGGGTAACACATTTGAAGAGAGGATATTTGAAAGAAGAGTGTATCCATGGGATGGACATAACGTACGCTTTTCCGGCAAGAAAAATCGTGGTGAGTTTATGGCTAACTTTGTAAGGGGAAGAGGTGACCTGATGGGTGTGGCCGGCAGCCTGAACGATAATGGATCAATTACCGTTGATGTGAAATCATACTGGCCCAATGATTATGGTCTTTACTGCATGGCAGGTAATGTTAATGAATGGGTACAGGATGTTTACAGGCCCTTAAGTGCTGAGGATGTGGACGCGTTTAATCCTTTCAGGGGTAATGTATATACTGATCTGAGACGCGATGCAAACGGAAACCTTGTTACCAAGGACGAGCTGGGACGTATGCAGATAGATACTGTGCAGGCTGAGGATGTTGCCGACAGGTATAATTACCAGAAAGGTGATTACAGGAACTATCTTGACGGTGATTATATCTCCAATATACAGGAAAGCGGTGAATGGACAGGAGAAGGCGATAAAGGTACCGAATCAATGTATCTGCATGAAGAAAACCAGTATGTGTCGCTGGTAAATGACCGGGCAAGGGTGATCAAAGGCGGTTCGTGGAAAGACAGGGCATACTGGCTGAATCCTTCCACACGCAGGTTCCTTGACCAGGAGGCAGCACGTGATGATCTTGGGTTCCGCTGTGCCATGATAAGAGTTGGTAGCCCCACAGGCTTTTAAATAATATTATTTATATAATCATTGCCTCATTATGGGAAACCGTAATGAGGTTTTTTATGAACTTATGAAAGCTGATTATATTTACAGGATACTGGAAAGAAATGGTTTTAATATATCCATTGACTCGAGGAAAACTAAACCCGGAGATGTTTTTTTTGCAATTAAAGGGGAGAATTTTAATGGAAATGAGTTTGCAGCTGAAGCCATTAAAAGGGGGTCAGTGGCAGCAGTGATAGATGATCCTGAATATACTGTGGGGAGTAAAACAGTTCTTGTGGAAGATGCTGAGAATGAATTGCAGGCTGTGGCACGCATACATCGTAAAGAAATGGATATACCGGTGCTGGCAATAACAGGCAGCAATGGTAAAACAACCACCAAGGAGTTGCTGGCAAGGGTGCTGTCAAACAATTTCAGGATCCATTATACAAGGGGTAACCTGAATAATCATATAGGTGTGCCACTGACTATACTGTCTTGCAGTCCGGGTACAGGTTTTTTGATTGTGGAAATGGGTGCAAACCATGTGGGGGAGATAAGAAAGTTATGTGATATAGCTATGCCGGACTATGGACTTATTACCAATATTGGTAAAGCCCATCTTGAAGGGTTCGGGTCATTGGAAGGGGTAAAAAGAGCAAAATCAGAACTTTATGACTATATCAGCTCGGTGGGCGGTGTCGTCTTCTATGATGAGAATAATCTTATATTGAGGGATCTTGTTAACAGGGATGGAATAGATGCTGTACCTTATTTGCAGCCAGGACAACATAGTATTTCTGTACTTGAAGTGAGCCAGGTGCCCGGGCTGAGGATCCTGGCCGATATTGACGGTGAAAAAATCAATATTGAAACAAGTCTCTTTGGCATATATAACCTTGAGAATGTACTGGCTGCAATGTCTATAGGTCTGTATTTTGATATCCCTGCAGATAAAATAAGGAGGGCAATTGAAGCATACCAGCCTGATAATAACAGGTCCCAGATTCTTAAAACAGAAAAAAATACATTAATATGCGATTCCTATAATGCCAATCCTGTCAGTATGCAAAAGTCACTTGATGCCTTCGTAGAGTATCCGGGTAATAAAAAAACCGTGATACTGGGTGATATGTTTGAACTTGGTGATTATGAGCACAGAGAGCATGAGAATATTCTGCGAATAATGGCTTCAATGGAGGGAATAGATATTATACTTGTAGGCAGAGTGTTTCACGAATTGGCAGCTAAGTATAATATGTTGTCATTCAGATCTGTAGATGAGTTGAAAAAGTGGCTTGATGAAATGCCGGTGCAGGATAGTATTGTTCTGATAAAGGGTTCACGGGCCCTTGGACTGGAAAAGATATACGGAATGATGTAGCTGATGTTGAAATTACACATCTCTATGGTGCCGGGGAAGCTATTGAGGTGATAAACCGGTCACTGGAAGATTACCGAAAAAAATTTGAGCCGCTGGATGATGCTGTCTCTTCAGTTTAGTCATATGCACGGTCATTGAATACCAGCCTGATGTCGAGCAGCTCCGACCTGCTTCCCAGCCTGACCCTTGGACCCCATGTTCCGTATCCTGATGACACGATATAATGAATCCCTTTCACTGATTTATGTCCGTAACTGATTTTGTATATCCTGGCCGTCAGGTAATTCAGAGGCCACATCTGCCCATTGTGTGTGTGCCCTGAAAGCATGATGTCAAAAGATGCTTTATTGTCATCATTCTTTAATGGTGGCTGATGGTCAAGTACAATAACTGGCTTCCTGCTGTCTGTTCCCTCCAGCAGTTCTGTGAGGTTTCTTCTTCTTTGGCCTGTGTATCTTTGTGAGTCACGGTCTTTTCTTCCAGCCAGCTGAATGCCTTCTTCCAGTGTTATTACTTCATCGAGAAGCACTCGTATTCCCTTGCTCTCAATATAAGATATGGTTTTTGAGTGACCCCCGATATATTCATGGTTGCCGGTGATGGCAAATACATATTTTGCTGTGACGGGCAGTTTTAATGATTCCAGGAGGTTATCCCTTAAGACAGGGTTTATCTCCCCGTCAAGCATATCTCCCAGAAAAAGCACCATGTCTGGGGCCAATGCTTCGAGCTTTCGCGTCAGCAGCCTCATGCTCCTTTTCCTTAACACACTGCCGAGGTGTATGTCTGAAACGGCTGCTATCCTTATCTCCTTTATTTTTGCAGCTTTGGCAAGAGTGATCTGGTATTTTTTTGTAACAGGTGAGACGGTATTGAGAAAACCTGCAATAATGATCAATATGGTAATACCAAAAGCAATAAGGTATGAGTACTGTCTGAACTGATCTGAAGCGACCGGAATTATTATACCGCTTATTTCAAGAACCAGCCTGAACAGGTCAGCTGCAATAATTATTACTACTGAATAAAGCATGAATGAAAGCCAGAATCCCCCGATAACATTAAGTATATCGGCTATAACTGAAGAATAGAGACGCTCCATGAGCTTTCCGGCAATGAATGTTACAGAAATAATAATAAAGAGTGCAGTGTAAAGATGGTCATCCATAATACCCCTGAAGGCGATGACTCCTTTAAAATACAGGAATGTGCAGGCTGCTGAATAAATAATAAATACAAGGGTAATAAAAATAATGATATCTCTTGATCGCATTTAAAAATAATTTTTATTCCGGGCAGAGTTCACTGTATTTCTTTTTTCCTTTAATATAAAAGCTAAAAACAAGACTTTTGTTCAAAACCAGCGTCCCCGGGTAAACAGCCGCAACGGGAATATTTTCCTTTCTTTTTTCTTTAAGGACTTTCTTATGCCGGTAAAAAGCTATATGAGCCTTTATTACATTGCTGAAAGCCTTTATGTTGAATGTAAGCAGAAATCGTATTGCTGCAATTCCGTCAAGTATCCTCCTTTTAAAAAGAAGCGGGCCAAGTGCTGAGTCAGGCAGGTTTTTATAGAGCAGGTACAGGTTGTTGCGAAAATTATAAAACACTTTTGCAGGCGAGCGGTATGGAAGAGTGCCTCCCCCTATATGGTAAACCACCGAAGCGGGTATAAACATTATCTTTTTCCCTGTTCCATTTATTCTCCAGCACAGGTCTATCTCCTCCATATGGGCAAAGAAATCCGGGTCGAATCCCCCTGTTTCTTTCCATACTGAAGAGCGGATGAACATGCAGGCGCCGCTTGCCCAGAATATTTGCTTAATATTATCATACTGCCCTTTATCAGCTTCTGTAATATTCATTATCCTGCCCCTGCAGAAAGGATAGCCGTATCCTGAACGCGACTTTCTATCCTTGCTCGCAAAC
>CAZGUR010000159.1:0-423 GCA_964529295.1 uncultured Rikenellaceae bacterium
CCTATGGCTGCCATGGGCAACTGGGCAGAGGTGATAAAGCAGTATGAGAAGATAATAGAGATAATGCCCAATTATACAGTGGCAATGCACCGCCTGGGGCTGATCTATTACGGCAGGGAGGAATATGATAAGGCACTGCCCCTGTTTGAGAAAGTGGTAAACCTGTATCCCTTCGATTATGATGGTCTTACCATGCTGGCCTGGACTAACTATAAGCTGGGAAAGATAAGGGAGTCAAAGGTGCTGTTCCGGAAAGCACTGCTCAATACACCCAACGGCAGCTCCGCCCTGGAGGGACTGGACCTGCTGAAGTAAGGCCGGTGGTTTCTTTATATCCGGCAGCTCCGCCCCGGAGGGACCGGACCTGCTGAAGTAAGACCGGTGGTAATGGTATAATCCCCCTTTTTTAGTAAATTGCAATAT
>CAZGUR010000159.1:433-4466 GCA_964529295.1 uncultured Rikenellaceae bacterium
AAAGAAGGAGGATCATCATGAAGAAACAAGCTTGCTTTTCTCTTTTTGTCATTATCAGTCTGATGTTTGGATCATGTAAAGAGAAAATACCCCCCGGGGTGTTTTTGCCGGGCGACGGTCCATACCTTAAGGAGATGGCCGAAAACCTGTATTTTGTCGAAGATTATAATAACGGCGGCAATATATGTTTCCTGGTATCAGGCAAAGGGGTGCTGGTGGTTGATGCCGGTAATTATCCCGGACCTACATCAGCGGTGGCCTCACTGATAGGGAAGGTCACAGACCAGCCAATAACAACAATTATCTATACCCACTGTCATGGTGACCATGTAGGTGGTGTGGCCGGCTGGCCTGACGATGCCAAAATCATAGCACATAAGAACCTGCCGGCCAACCTCGATAAATTTGTTATTCCCGGTGTTGAGGAATTCAGGCAGGAGCTGGAAAAGTATGGTGAGGATTCTCTGAAGGCAAGGTATGGCGACGTTTTTGAGGAAAGGATGGCTATTGAGATAAGAAAGCCTGATGAGGTGTTTTCAGAGATCAAGATATTTGAGATGGGTAAATACACGGTGGAGCTGCACTATCCCGGTACATGCCATACCACGGATAATATAATCGTCTGGTTCCCCGATCATAAACTTGTGCATACCGGCGACCTGGTATTCAATAACAGGCATCCCTTTATCAGCAAGGCCTATAATGCCGATGCAACAAGGTGGCTGGAAACACTGAAAGAGTGGTCAGGGAAGGATATAGAGAAAGTGATACCCGGACATGGTGAGCCCGGCGGGAAAGAGTTGCTGGCTGAGCAGGCTGACTACCTGGCCCAGCTTATCCTGGCAGTTGAGGAGTATGCCGATAGTGAGCTTGCGGTATATGAGATGGCTCCGGAGATACATGCTAAGTATTTTACCGAATATGAATATTCAGGCTTTTTCGATGTAGCCGTGGAGACAGTCCTGGAAGATGTAATTTCTGAATAATGAGCAGTGATAATAAAGGAAGACGGGATTTTATAAAGAAATCAGCTGCAGCAGTAGTGGCATTTACCATTATACCCAGGCATGTACTGGGTGGCAGCGGCTTCACCGCAGCCAGCGACAGGCTGACAAAGGGTATCATAGGAGTGGGCGGCATGGGACGCGGACATATACCTTATGAGGGAACGCAGCTGCTGGCAGTGTGTGATGTGGACAGCAATCACCTGAAGCTTGCCCTGGACCAGGCGGGTGAGGGGGTGGATTCTTATCACGACTTCAGGGAGATGCTGGCGCGTCCCGATATCGATATCATACATATAGCAACACCGCCGCACTGGCACGGCATAATGGCTAAGATGGCAGCTGAGGCGGGTAAGGATATATGGTGTGAGAAACCTATGACACGTACCATAGGTGAAGGGATAGAAGTGGTTGAGGCTGTTAAGAAGTATGGACGTATGTTCAGGCTTAACACCTGGTTCAGGTTTAAAGACCGCTTCTATGGACTGGACACCACTGTCAGGCCTCTCAAAAAACTGATAGACAGCGGAGTGCTGGGCTGGCCGCTTAAGGTTACGATCAGCAAAACCACCGGTTTTGACTGGAAATTTTACTGGAGCGGTGAGTATAATCTGAAGCCCGTGCCGGTGCCGGAGCAGCTGGATTATGATCTCTGGCTCGGCCCCGCACCTTACAAACCCTATAACCCGGAGAGGGTGCATCAAAAATTCAGGGGCTACTGGGATTATGACGGGGGCGGACTGGGTGATATGGGACAGCATTACCTCGATCCTGTACAGTATATACTGGGCAAGGATGATACCAGTCCCGTTTATATTGAGGTGGATGCTCCGCAGCAACATTATGATGCAGTGGGATCATGGCGCAGGATAGAATATAGCTATGCCGACGGATGCAGGATAGTTCTCGATGGCGCTGATGAGGACAAGGAGGCTGCATATATTGAAGGTCCGGGCGGCAAAATATTCAGTGGCTTCCGCTCTGATATACCTGACATACATAAACTGGTAAGAAGCCTGCCGGAACCTGAGCCACAGGTCACCGTGTTCAGCGACTCGGTGCGGACAAGGAATAAATTTGCGCTTAATGAGGAGAATGGTCACCGCTCGGCAACAATAGTAAACCTGGGTGTGATAGCCCTGAGACTGGGACGTAACCTTAAATACGATCCCCTTAAGCAGCGCTTTATTGATGATGAGGGTGCTGACCGCTTATTATACCAGGCAATGAGAGGGCCATGGACAATATAAAACCGGGAATTATGAAAATGGAAACGATGAGAAAAATATTGCTGCTGTCACTGATACTATTATGCTCAACAGGGCTTAGTGCCCAGGAAGCTGCCGGAACGGGTGACAGTACCGGTAAGAGGGTGTCTGATCTGCTGGACCGGATGCCTGTGGATAATATGGCTGAGCTAAAAGAGCAGATGGAGGAGATGACAGCCATAGGTCCGGAAGGCCGCAGGCTGATAACAGCCATGGTGCTGCCCCAGGGAACAGGTGATGATGTGGCGGCACGCTTTGCCGTGGGTTCTTATTCCATGTACCTCTCCGCTTACGGTCACCATAGGCAGAGAAATGTATGGGAGGAGGAATGTATAGAGGCTGTGCAGGCAGCAGAAAGCAGTGAGGTGAAGTCATTCTTTCTTTCACAGTTGCAGTATACCGGTACAGAAAAGGCACTTGAATATGCATCGGGATTTCTTACCGACCCCAATATGTGTGAGAAGGCACTGGCGGTGATAGCCGCGTGTGATTCACCGGATAAGGAAGCTTTGCTGGCTATGAGCCTGCAGATATCATCCCTGCCGTGTGCGGCATCTGTAATGAATGAGCTGGCGGATATGAAATCGGATAAAGCCATTACTGAATATTTATCATGGTACACTGTTGGTGATGCCGGGGTGCAGACGGCAGCCCTAAATGCCATGGCCGAAAGTGCAAGCATACTGGTTTACGATGTGCTGCTCTCCGCTGCTGCTGAATGCGGCTTTGGATGGGATAGCACCGGGGCGACAGCTGCACTGGTGCGCTATGCGCGTAATATAGGTGACAAAGGAGATGTCAGAAGCATGGAGAAGATTTGCAGTGAGGTGATAGATAAAGGTGCTGTCCATTATAAGCTGGCTGCCCTTGAAGCGCTGGTTCATTATAAGGGTTATGATGCCCTGGCTTACCTTCTTGGCGAATATAAAATGGGATCTGTAGAATACAGGAAGGGAATTCTTATCCTGTCTGCTGATATACCCGGGATAGCGGTAACACGAAGGTGGATGGATCTGATGAATGATGTTAATGAGACAGGTAAGATTGAGATTATACAAATGTTGGGCGAGAGGGGCGATCCACTGGCTGTGCCAGTCATTAAGAAAGCCCTCTATTGTCCTTCTGCAGCAATAAGAACAGAGGCGGCAGGGGCACTGGCCGCTATACAGGGAAGAGAGGCTGTGGATGAACTGATTGACTACATCCGTTCCTATGTTACAGCTGAAGACCTGCTGGCAGGATATAATGCGCTGCTTACTGTTGTCGATTCCAATAAAAGGGATATTATAGCCGGTTCCATTGAAGGATCGGATGATTTAAGCAAAGCGACCATGCTGATGCTCCTGGCGGCCGGAGGTGAAAATCGCTTTTTTGACCTCGCAATGGATTACACCGCTTCCTTAAACGCACAATTAAGACTTTCAGCCCTGTCCTGTATGAAAGCATTGGCTGAGCCGGTTAATATCCCACAGCTGGCTGAGCTGCTGGTGAATATGCATGACAGTGCTTCTGTGAAACATATACAGGATGCCCTTATATACGCAGCATGGGAGATAGAAGATGAGAAGGATAGAGTGGCTGTGATAGTCGGCACAATGGAGAAAAAAGGTCAGGAAAGAAAATTTATACCTGTGCTGTCCGGACTGGGTGGTGAACAGGCCCTTGATGCTGTTTACAGGCTTTTCGGGAAAGGGAATGCGGAGATCAGGCAGCTGGCATATGATGCCATGAAAGAGTGGCCGGATCACAGCTCGGCAAAAG
>CAZGUR010000159.1:4476-7737 GCA_964529295.1 uncultured Rikenellaceae bacterium
AGCCCTGATAGAGATCTGTGCCTCGGGCAATAAAAACTATTCGGAGAGAGCCTTTTATGATTACCTGGATATAGTAAGCAAAGCTGAATTACCGCTTGACAGTAAATTGTCCATGCTCAATAAGATAAAGCCCTTTGCCCTCAGGGATGAACAGAAAAACAGACTGGAGAGCATAATGGAAACTTTGCAGGAAGAGCGGTGATAATGCTGCAGTTATTTCCAAAAAAGATCATCCTTTGAATATTTCAGGCTTAATTGGTATATTCGTTGCAAACTGAAGCAAATGGTTCTGAACTATATCTGGATAGGCTTCTTTCTTATAGCTTTTCTCTTTGCGCTTGGACAGCTGGTCTTTACGGGCAATACACAGGTGTTCTCCGATATGGTGAACGAGACATTCGCTTCTGCCAAAACAGGTTTCGAGATATCGCTCGGGCTCACAGGTGTGCTGACATTGTGGATGGGCCTGATGAAGATAGGAGAGAAGGGAGGTATAGTGAAGATCCTGTCAAGGGCTATCGGACCGTTCTTCAGCCGTATATTTCCCGACCTGCCCCGTAGCACTCCTGCTTACGGGTCAATAATAATGAATCTGGCAGCCAATATGCTTGGATTGGATAATGCAGCAACACCAATGGGACTCAAAGCAATGGGAGAGATGCAGGAGGTAAATAAAAAGAAAGATACAGCATCCAATGCCCAGATCATGTTTCTTGTCCTTAATACATCCGGACTCACAATAATCCCGGTAAGCGTAATGGTGTACAGGGCGCAGATGGGAGCAGCCAACCCGGCTGATATCTTTATACCCATACTGCTGGCCACCTTTTTTTCAACGCTGACGGGACTGATAGCTGTGGCGGCAATGCAGAAGATAAACCTGCTTGACAGGGTGATACTGGCCTACCTGGGGGGTATGACGGCCTTGATAATAGGTGTTATATGGTATTTCAGCAGCCTGCCGAAGGAAGACATTACAAGGATATCAACCTTTGCTGCCAACTTTATTCTTTTTGCCATAATCATTGCTTTTATATTGCTGGGATTGCTGAAGGGCATCAATGTATATGAAACTTTTATCGATGGTGCCAAAGACGGGTTTAAAATAGCCGTAAGAATAATCCCTTACCTGGTGGCCATACTGGTGGCCATTGGGGTTTTTAGGGCCTCCGGAGCCATGGATATACTGATAAAGGGCATAGCCTTCCTGTTCGATAAGGCAGGCATCGATACCAGCTTTACAGCCGCCCTGCCCACAGCCCTGATGAAGCCGCTCAGCGGCGCAGGTGCCAGGGGCATGATGGTGGATGCCATGAGTACTTACGGGGCCGACTCCCTGGTGGGCAGGCTGTCATCAACGGTGCAGGGCGCCACGGACACCACCTTCTATATAATTGCTGTCTACTTCGGGTCCGTGGGTATAAAAAATACAAGGTATGCTGTGACATGCGGACTGATAGCCGACTTCGCAGGAATAATAGCAGCTATACTGATAGGATACCTGTTCTTTGCCTGATGAAATGAAGGCCTGGAAAGCAACCATTTCACTATATCAATCGTCTGAATAGTAAGACTGTGTAAATAAAATAATTGTCTGTAACCAGATGAGTATTTACATTGATTTTGTATATTGTATCGCAGACAAGGAAAAAATAATTACTTTTGGTTCATTATTTTAAGTATTTTGTCTGATATATTGATATACCGGAAGTATGACAGTCGAATGGAAATTACGGATGGTTTTGCATTTTTAAATGTGAGTTGAATTAATTGTTTTGGCTTTAACCTGACTTGAAACAGACCAAAAAAGCTGCTCTATGTTAAAGGAAATGGCATATAAACTGGGCAGGTCCATGCTAAGGACCCACCCTCCAAGATGGATAATATTCTTTCTTGATACGATAATATATGTACTGGCGTTCATCCTTGCCTTTTATATCCGGCTGAACTTTGACCTTGGCGCACTTGCAGAATATACATATCGGATAATCATCCCTGTATTCATTATCTCGCGGGCTATAGCATACCTGGCCTTTAAACTATATTCAGGACTGATAAGGTTTTCAACAGTAAAGGACCTGGAAAGGATAATAGTTGTCAATCTGACGGGTACAGCGCTTATCCTGGTGTCGAGTATATCTTACCGCTTCATGACAGGGGGCGATCAGAATCTTATTCCGCTGGGTGTGATAATCATTGAATTCCTGCTGTCATCGGTACTGATGATTTCCCTTCGGCTGCTTATTAAAACCCTTTATTTCGAGATCAATAATAATAAGGGGGAGGTATCCAATGTAGTGATATACGGGGTTGGTGACCTGGCCCACCTTACACTGCAGGCCGTGGACAGCAACAGGGAATTTAACAGCAAGGTGGTTGGGTTTATCAACTCCAGTGATAACCCTGGCAAATGTACAGGCAATACCCTTGCAGGTGTTAAGATACATTCTGAGGATGACCTTGAGACCCTGAATCGCACAAAGAAGATAAGCAAACTTATCATTGCCAGGGAGGATATAAGCCTGACCGACAGGGAGAGGCTGATAGAGAAATGCTCAGACCTTCATATAAAAGTGCTTACCGTGCCTATAGCAGATAACTGGATCGACGGTAAAATAAGTGCCAGCCAGATACGGGAGCTTAAGCTGGAGGATTTGCTGGAGCGGCCAGTTATCAATCTGGATAAAACGGCTATCGGAGATGAAATTAATGATAAGGTTGTTCTTGTAACGGGAGCTGCCGGGTCTATTGGCAGTGAGCTGGTAAGGCAGATATCTGAGTTCAGTCCCTCGCTTATTGTATTATACGACCAGGCTGAAACACCCCTGCATTCATTGATGCTGGAGCTGGAAGATAACTGCATGGAATGTAAAAAGGAGATTGCCCTGGGTGATATAACCAATGAGTACCGGCTGGAATATATCTTCAGCAAGTACCGTCCCCACTTTGTTTTTCATGCCGCCGCATATAAGCATGTGCCAATGCTTGAGGGTAACCCCAAGGAGGCCATGCGTACCAATGTATTCGGTACAAAGATTCTGGCAGACCTTTCACGAAAATTCCAGGTGGAAAAATTTGTTATGATATCCACCGATAAGGCGGTGAACCCGACAAGTATTATGGGAGCCTCAAAGAGGATAGCAGAAATGTATATTCAAAGTCTCAGCGGACTGAACAGTAACGGTGGCACGCATTTTATTACTACCAGATTTGGCAATGTGCTTGGCTCAAACGGCTCTGTGGTTGAGCGCTTTAAGCAGC
>CAZGUR010000160.1:0-7615 GCA_964529295.1 uncultured Rikenellaceae bacterium
ACTCGAACCTGGATCTACGGTTTAGGAAACCGCTATTCTATCCCTTGAACTATGGGGCCGGATATATATGCTCTCATTTTCTTTAGTTATTCAATCTCTTGAACTTCCGCCTTCGCCTGTTGGTTTCGGCGGATAAAATGGAGACGGCGCAAAATTAACTCAAATTTGATCATCTACAAAAATTTTGCTACCTTATTCTGGAATCGGGAAATTCAATAAGAGGACTATTGGGAAAGAAAAAGTTTGCGGTTATATGGGTAGTGACTATTATATTTTTTTACAGTCACCAGATGATGTATTGTCAAAACCCGAACCAGATAAAGGGCAGGGTGTTTGACATTGAAACCTTACAGCCCCTGCAGAATGCCACTGTAATAATTGCAGGAAGCTCTATTGGTGTAGCTACTAATTCCGAAGGTGCTTTCGAGCTGAATGTGCCTGATGAATATGCCGATAGTCTTATCCAGGTATCTTATGTCGGATATAAACCATTATTTTTAACATTATCAGGCGATCCCGGAAACCAGATCGTTTATCTCGAACCTCTTGACATAGTCCTTGGAGAGGTCCTGGTAAGATCAAGAAAAACAGATGCTGAGGACATAGTAAATAAAGCTATCTGGTCCATTCCTGAGAATTATGAGTCAGAAATAAATAATCTTAAATGTTTCTACAGGGAAATAACCTATATAAATAATAAAGAAGCTAATGTCACAGAAGCCCTGCTCAATGTTTACAAGCCTCCATATAAATGGCCCAGGGATGAAGACCTTGTAAAGGTCAGTAAGGTAAGGCATGTGAGTGGAAACCAGGAATCCGGTTTTGAGTTTGAAGGAGGTGCATATTACAGGATAAGCGACGATGTAATAGCCAACAGGCCGGAATTCATAAAAAGGGAAAGCCTGCATTATTTTAAATTTGAGACAACCCGTGTACTGGGCACAGGGGATGAAAGTATCCTGGTAATTTCCTTTGAACCGGATCAGGGAGCAATTAACAGGGAGCTGGCAGATTATCTTGGCAGGTATAAGGACACTTACGATAAAACCCTCTTATTGTATTCAGGAGAACTGTTTATCAATAAAAAGGATTATGCAATAGTCAAGATTGATTACTGGTTACGCAGTGATAAATTGAGATACGCACTGAAGCGCTACCTCACAAAAATCCCGGACGAATCAATTGTGTCTCTCAGAAAAGTGAGGTTTTCTGCTGAATACAGGAAACACAAAGACAGGTATTTTCTAAGCTCTACAAACGGGCAGATAAACTTCAGGGTTGGCAATGAGAGCCTGGGACGGTCATATGACTATAGAGTATATAATGAGCTGCTCACAGTTGACAGAACAACTCATGGCGTGCAAAAATTTCCGGCAAGTGAAATTACCGGTAATAAAGATCTTGTACCTGACTACCAGGAAAAATATAAGGCTGATTTCTGGAAAGATGAGAATATCGTTCAGGCATATTCCAGGCTTTATAGTCTTGGGGATACGGATGTTTCCGATGCACTTTTTATTGACCGGCTAAAACTCAGATTAGATGAATTACGTACAAACAGGCCTGTAGAGCGGCTTTTTCTTCATACCGATCGTAACAGGTACCTGCCGGGTGATGAAATATATTTTAAAGCGTATGTAAAGGAAGAATATACAGGCTTCCCATCTTTTCTGAGCAAGTCATTCTTTGTGTTGCTGGCCGATTCGACCGGTAATGTTTTAAAGCAAACAAGGTTCAGTCTTAAGTCAGGTACCGGCCATGGGAACATGAGGATTCCCCGGGAAGCGAAGAGAGGCATGTATAAAATAATCTCCTACCCTGGCTTTGTACAAAATTTTGAGCCTGGCGAGAGTTATGTTCAGAGTATCATGATAGAAGATGAGCTTAGCTTTTTCAAAGGAACATCACAGTCAGAACCGCGGGAGCGAAAACCCAGACCCACTATTGGAGAACCGGATATACAATTCCTGCCGGAAGGAGGCAACCTGATCTCCGGACGGCAAAATAATATAGCAGTCTGTGCTATAACTGAAAAAGCAACACCCCTGGTGGTTAAAATGCAATTAAAGGATGAAAACCATAATATCCTGGACACTATAGAAACCAATAGTGCCGGATTGGGGAGTTTTAGGCTTAAGCCCAAAGAAAATCTGCGTTACTATACCAGTATTATTGAACCGGCGGATTACCGGAACAAAAGATATGATATACCTGAGGCAGCCGATGCAGGGGTAAATATGGAAGTAATAAAAAACGAACAGGATCATATTTACTTAAGACTGAACTCAAACTCAAACCTGGCTGAACGATTACAGATCATTCTGGTAAAAGACAGCGAAATACTTTGTTCGGTTGACAAAGAGATCAGGGGAGTTGGTTTTGCAGATCTGCATTTTGAAAATCTGTCTGCAGGGATTGCAACCCTGTCTGTTTTTAAAAGGGAAGAACCCGTAGCCGAACGATTGATTTTTCTTGACAGTTTTCAGCGACTTAATGTAAGCGGCAGACTCGAATACGGCGCTTATCCCATAAGGGGTAAAATGAAGATAAAGGTGAAAGTGACCGACCAGGAAGGAAATCCGGTTAAAGCATATCTGTCGGCAACAGTTATTGACAGCATAAACTGCATCTCTGATCAGCTCAGTATGCCTGACATAAGATATTCATTCTGGTTAAGGTCCGGCCTGAAGAAAAACACCCCGGTGCAAATACCTGTGGCAGTATTGAACAGGATCGGGCCGGAAGAAACAGATTTAATATCAGATATTAATCTTTTGCTTCTCACCTATGGCTGGAGAAAGTACACTGCCGGTAGCCTGCTAAGCAAAAACAAGAATGAATTCGTAAGTCCGCTGATTAACTATGATATTATCAGGGGACAGGTGGTGCCACTGAATAAGAGGAGAAGGAGAGTCTCAGCAAAAGAGCTGCAGGTTTTTGAACCGAAGACCTTTTATCAGAAAACAGTCTTTACCGATAAAACAGGCAGTTTTTCATCCAGACCTGAAAGTTTCCTTCTTGACAAAGAGCTAATATGGAATTTCAGTAATGAAAAAATGGGCAGAAAGTGGAAGATCAGCCTTGAAAGTCCCGAGGATTCAGTATTCAGGGAAAATGCAGGTTTAATTAAACCACTGGATTTTGCCGGCAAAGACCCGGATAAACGGCCTGAAGCTGAGGCACCGTTCGATCCCGGGATATATATGCAGCATTTTATTATCCCTGAGGTTACTGTTTCTGCGGAAAGATCAGACAGGATGGCCGGACGAAAGAGACTGGCGAATTCGATTGAAAACCTTGGCAATATGTCAAGCGGTTCGCCGGAGGATTTTAATGCAGTCCCTGATCTGTTATCCCTTATTTACAAGGTTAAAATGCCAAAAAGAGTCTCAGTTATTAAGCCAGAGGAGGAGCAGGGAATTCTGTGGAAATGTGTTTATTACTGGAGTCCGGTGAAGTCGATGCTTAGCGAATCAGACGCACAGGAGTCTCCGGCATTATTCGTAATCAATGATTACCCGTTTACATATAATATATGGGACCTGCCTCATATTACACCGGAAATAATCGATGAGATAAAAATAATGTCCGGGCCCCAGGCACATGCTTTTTTTGGAGCAAAAGCCTTAGGTGGTGCTATAATGATCTATACCAAAGAGCCTGGTTTGAATTTTCAAACAAAAAATGATGCCGATCCCGGATTATTAATAATGCCCCCAATCTGTAATACGGTAAAAGAGTTTTACAGTCCGGCTTATGAAGAAGAAAGTACAGACTTCAACAAGGCCGATTTCAGGCTTACATTTCACTGGGAGCCGGAACTGGTTACCAATGATCAGGGAGAAGCAACTTTTGAATACTTCAATGCCGGCTATAACTCATATGCAAAAGTGATAATCCAGGGTATGAGTGCATCCGGGGAACCATGTATTCATACCATGAATTACAGAGTAATACGTGACAGGCAAATACCTTAATCCGTTTCTTTTAAAGGTATGACAAAAGGAAACTTTCAGTATCTTAGTACCTCCAAAAATCAAAACCAAATCTCTATGAAACGTTTTACAGTAAGAATAATCACCGGCCTGCTGGCACTGATGATGATCATGCCCGCAATGCAGGCCCAGCGTAAAAAAGATAATAATAAAAATGCAGACGACCCCTTTGACGGTGTCTCACTGAGCACCTTTAAATTCAGGGGTATAGGGCCGGCCCTTACCTCGGGGCGACTGTCAGACCTGGCGGTGAACCCGGATGACCACTCGGAATTCTACGTGGCGGCATCTGCCGGCGGTGTGTGGAAAACAACAAATGGTGGCGTTACTTTCGACCCCATTTTCGATGACCAGGGATCATTCTCAATAGGATGCCTGGCAATGGACCCCTCCAACCATAATGTCATATGGGTGGGTACCGGTGAGAATAATAACCAGAGATCGGTATCCTACGGCGACGGCCTCTATAAGTCCATTGACGGCGGCAAGAGCTGGAAGATGGTGGGACTGGAAGAATCAGAGCATATAGGGATGATAGCCATAGACCCGCGCAATACCGATGTGGTGTATGTTGCTGCCTACGGTCCGGTATGGAGCGCCGGAGGCGACAGGGGTATCTATAAGACTACCGATGGCGGCGAATCATGGGAAAGGATCCTCCATGTAAGTGAGCATACCGGTTTTAACGAGATACATATGGATCCACGTAATCCGGATGTACTGTACGCCACAGCCCACCAGAGAAGGAGAAGGCAGTGGACTTATTTAGGCGGCGGACCTGAATCGGGGATATACAAATCAAGCGATGCAGGAAAGACATGGAAAGAGATAAACAAAGGACTGCCATCTGTGGATATGGGAAGGATAGGAATGGCAATATCACCGGCTAACCCGGAGATAATATACGCCGTTGTGGAAGCACAGAGAGGACAGGGTGGCTTTTACCGCTCAACCAACAGGGGTGCATCATGGGAGAAAAGAAGCAGTACATCGACAAGCGGTAATTACTACCAGGAGCTGGTAGCAGACCCGGTGGATGAAAACAGGGTGTATATCATGAATACCTATACCCTGCTCACAACAGACGGGGGCAAGACATTTACCATCAGGGGTGAGAGAAGCAAGCATATAGATAACCACTGCCTGTGGATAAACCCTGATAATCCCGCACACGTGATGGAAGGAAGTGACGGGGGACTCTACGAATCATTCGACTATGGTGATACATGGAGGTTCTTTACCAACCTGCCTGTTACCCAGTTCTACAAGGTAAGCGTTGATAATGACTTCCCCTTCTATAATATCATGGGTGGTACACAGGATAACTATTCCATGGTCGGTCCCTCACAAACACTGAGCGACCATGGCATTGTGTCGTCTGATTGGATAGTAACGGTTACCGGCGACGGATTTGAATCGGTCGCCGACCCGGAAGATCCCAATATCGTCTATGCACAATCGCAGTACGGTAACCTTGTCAGGTTTGACAAAAAAAGCGGTGAGGGCGTAAGGATAGTGCCCCAGCCCGGTAAAGGGGAGAAGGAATATAATTTCAACTGGGACTCCCCCCTGATGATTAGTCCGCACGATCATAAAACATTGTACTTTGCAGCTAATAAACTTTTTAAAAGCACTGACCGCGGTAACTCATGGGAGGTGATAAGCGATGACCTCGACAGGAATATAGACCGTAACAAGTGGCCCGTGATGGGACAGGTATGGCCGATGGATGCAGTGGCAAAGAACGGATCCACATCGCGCTACGGATCTGTTGTTTCACTGGATGAATCAAGGATAAAGGAAGGACTGATCTATGCCGGCACTGACGACGGGCAGATAAGCGTAACAGAGGACGGGGGAGAGAACTGGTTTAAAATCAACAGCTTCCCCGGGGTACCCGAATATACCTATGTGTATGACCTGATAGCCTCAAAGCATAATGAGAATGTTGTGTTTGCGGCTTTCAATAATCATAAGAGCGGCGACTTCACTCCTTATGTCTACCGTAGTGGCGACAAGGGACGTACATGGACCAGTATAAGCGGCAACCTCCCCGAAGGTGCGGTATATGCACTGGAGCAGGATCATGTTGACAGTGATATCCTTTTTGCCGGTACCGAATACGGAGCCTTTGTAAGCCTTGACGGCGGCAGCAACTGGAAACAGCTTAAGGCAGGAATACCTATCTGCAACATAAGGGATATAGCTATACAGGAAAGGGAGAACGACCTGGTGCTGGCCAGCTTCGGCAGGGGTTTCTATGTGCTCGACAACTATGCCCCTATGAGGGAGATAAAGGCTGAGATAATGGACAAACCGGCCCATCTCTTTAAAGTAAAGGATGCCCTCCTCTTTAATACATGGAGGCCCCTGGGCGGACTGGGAAGCAGGGAGAAAGGATTCCAGGGCGAGGACTACTACAGCGCACCCAACCCTGAGAGAGGGGCTGTCTTCACTTACATGGTGAAGGAAGGCGTTACGAGCCTTGAGCAGGAAAGGAAGAAAAGGGAAGCCGAGGCTTTTAAGGAAAAGAAAGATATACCCTATCCCACACTCGAAGAATATAAGGCTGAGCAGGATGAGCTGCCTTCTTACCTGGTATTCACCATAAACGATGAAGACGGTAATTTTATCAGGGAGCTGAGAAGCCCGGTGAGAAAAGGTCTGAATAAGATTGTTTGGGACCTTAAATATCCTGCCGACCTGGCGGTAAGAAGCAGCCAGGCACAGGCCACGAGCGGACTCCCATCATCCAGCGTTTTTGTGCTGCCCGGAAAATATACAGTCAGCATATCACAGAACATAAGGGGAGAGCTTACAGAGCTGGACGGTCCGGTTGAATTCAAGGTGGTGGAGCTGGATAACCGGAGCATACCGGCCATGGACAGGGCTGCAATGCGCGACTTCAAACTGAAGGCCCTTAAGCTTGATAATGCACTGAAGGCCGCCTCATCGGCACTGAGCGATATGGGTGACAGGATTGAGCCCTGGAAAGCAGCTACCAAAGCCTTTGGCGGACAGCAGGCTGCAGAACTTATGAACCAGGTGCTGGAGCTGGAGCTTAAGCTTGAAAAAGCACAGGTGGCGCTTAGCGGCGACCGCGACTATAACAGGCTTGACCTTGACCCGCAATACTCACTGAGCAGCAGGGTAAGAACAGCAGTGTACGGTGTATCCGGATCAACATCGGATATAACAGGCATAGCAAAGAAAAACTATGAAATAGCAGCCGGCGAGTTTGAAAGCGTATACGATGAGATAAAAGCCCTGGTGAAGGAGTTTGATGCTTTTGATAACAAATTGGATGATTTGGGCGCTCCAACAACACCGGGACGCTTCCCGGAGTGGAAGTAAAGAAGACCGCGACAATTGTTCCGGAACTGCAATAAGCAGGTAGTCCCGGAGCTATTCGCAGCTATTCCCGGAGTGGAAGTAAAGGCTCAGGGTGATATACGTATATCATTATCCTCAAAGCGTTCATTAAGAACACTTATTATCTCATTGGCTGATGTTTCAATGGGGCGGTGGGTAACCTTTATGGTATAGAAGCCGCCCCTTGCGAATATGGCATGTGCATAATCAAGCTCCACGCGTACCTTGCGTGGATTAACATAATCATC
>CAZGUR010000161.1:0-7588 GCA_964529295.1 uncultured Rikenellaceae bacterium
TCCTAATAAATTCATCATTTGTCATCTCCCGGGATTTTTAACAAGGGTATATAAGCGGTCATGAGGTATTCAGGGAACAACTACCATACTCCAAACAAGCTGAATCAGCTTACACTTTCAGCCAGGAGAATTATTGTATTATTATGTACCTCAACAACGCCGCCCTCTATTTGGAAGTCTGACACCTTGTTATTCATATCTTTAACAGACACCTTCCCTTCAACGAGGGTTGAGACAATGGAAGCGTGGTCTTTCAGTACCTGGAAGGCTCCTTTCTTACCGGGCACCTTCAGGGAGCGTATCTCTCCCTTATATACATTTTTCTCCGGTGTTATAATCTCTATTTGCACACTATTCTCTTTATTCGGGTGATTCGGAAAGGAGCTTTTCACCTTTCTCAATTGCTTCTTCAATATTGCCTACAAGCATAAATGAAGCCTCGGGGTATTTATCCACTTCCCCATCCATAATCATATTAAAGCCCTTAATAGTATCTTCTATTGTGACAAGCTTACCAGGTATGCCTGTAAACTGCTCGGCCACATGAAAGGGTTGTGACAGGAAGCGCTGCACCCTCCTTGCCCGGCGCACTATCACCTTATCTTCTTCCGACAGCTCATCCATACCCAGTATGGCAATTATATCCTGCAGTTCATTATAACGTTGCAGAATCTCTATCACTCTCTGTGCACAGTTATAGTGTTCATCACCTACTATGTCGGCTTCCAGTATCCTTGACGACGAATCCAGCGGATCCACTGCCGGGTATATACCCAGTTCAGCTATCTTCCTGCTCAGCACCGTTGTGGCATCGAGGTGTGAAAATGTTGTTGCGGGTGCAGGGTCAGTAAGGTCATCAGCCGGCACATATACTGCCTGCACTGATGTTATGGATCCATGGCTTGTTGAGCTTATCCTTTCCTGCATTATGCCCATCTCCGAAGCCAGTGTTGGCTGGTAACCCACCGCCGAAGGCATTCGTCCAAGCAGGGCGCTCACCTCTGATCCGGCCTGGGTAAAGCGGAACACATTATCCATAAAGAAAAGTATATCCCTTCCTTCCCCTTTCTTGTCGCCATCACGAAAATGCTCGGCCACGGACAGTCCGGACAGTGCCACCCTTGCCCGTGCCCCCGGAGGCTCGTTCATCTGTCCGAAAACAAGGGCCAGCTTGGACTCTTTCAGCGCGTCATAGTCGACCTTTGACAGGTCCCATCCGCCTTCTTCCATATTCTTAAGAAACTCCTCTCCATAATTGATAACACCAGCCTCAAGCATCTCCCTCAGCAGGTCATTACCCTCACGTGTTCTCTCTCCCACGCCGGCAAAAACAGACAGTCCTTCGTAGGACTTGGCTATATTATTTATCAGCTCAAGTATGACTACTGTTTTACCCACGCCGGCACCTCCAAAGAGGCCTATCTTTCCTCCTTTGGAATAAGGTTCAATAAGGTCAATCACCTTGATGCCCGTATATAACACTTCCTTTTCGGTTGACAGGTCTTCAAACAGGGGGGGCTTACGGTGTATGGGGTATCCTTTTTCCTTTGTCAGCTCCGACATACCGTCAATAGCCTCACCCGTAACATTCATAAGCCTTCCTTTTATCTGCTCCCCGATGGGCATAATAATAGGCTTACCCGTTGCCACCACCTTCATGCCACGCCGCAGACCATCGGTAGAATCCATTGCTATAGTACGCATTGTGTTTTCCCCGATATCCTGCTGACATTCGACCACCAGCAATGATCCGTCATCCTTTTTTATTTCAAGAGCATCATAAATATTAGGCAGTTCTGCTCCTTCCCTGTCAAAAGTAACGTCAACAACAGGGCCTATAACCTGACTAATTACACCTGTATTCTCCAGCATGTGAATATAATTTTTTAAGTGATTTACAAATTTAATAAATTTATCAGATAGCTGACAGGCACTACAGCATTAATATGCATTTTTATTCATGCTGTCAGGCATATTACCCTTGTCAATTTAAATTTTTCAATTAAATTTGGTTTGATATGAACCAAAAAACAACTGGAAATGAAAAAAACATTATTCTGCCTTATTATTATCCTGTCGGGCTCAACCCTTGCATACGGACAACTGACAAAAGTCGGGGGAGCATTATCCTATAACACAGGATACTATTATAATCTTGAAAGTCATCCCGAGAAACCAAAAGATCATAAAACAGGGAATCCCGTTATTTCGTTTACTGGTATCTACGAGATAAGCCTTCCCCTTCATCTTAAGCCATCGATAAACGTATTTATGCCCAATATAACCAAGTCGGATTTTGAAAAGAGGGTGATCTCAGCTTATTCCCTTGACCTGGATGCACATTATGTTTTCAATTATCTTGACAGGTTTGAGATTTATGGACTGGGCGGACTCAATATCCTTTTTGTAAGGATGAAGACCGTGTTTGACCTTGATGGTTATGACGAGACATTCACAGGCAGCAATAATGCCCTGGGTCTTAACCTGGGGGCTGGCTCATATATTAAGCTGAAGGATGAATTTGATCTTTTTGTGGAATTAAAGGCAATACTCGGAAAACAGGTGCAGGGTGTTTTAACAGCCGGCATACTGTTTAACGTTGACTGGATGAGCAAGAACGAGAACCGTGAGTTATGAGGTATTGAGTACCGTGATGCAGGCCTGCTGATGCCGCCGGGCTATTCCGCACGGTTCAGCAGGCCTGTAGTAACTGAGTTATTCCGTACGTTTGAGCAAGCCTGATGCCAGGTTTATCAGCTCTTCTTTTTTTTCTTCCTCAACATCGACCTCTTCAATTGATGAATAGGCCATATTGGTATACTGCATAGCCATATCCTCAACCAATGGTTTAATGTTGAGCTCATCAAAAATGCCTTTCACTGTTGCCACCTTCTCTTCAGTGTCAAAATCTTCCAGCTGCAGCTGCATATTTAGCTTTTTCAGCTGTGGACCTGAAGCTATTTCCATTGCTTTAACAAGCAGTATAGTCTTCTTATTGGACACTATATCATGACCGGTCTTTTTTCCGAATACACCGGTATCACCGTATGTGTCAAGCAGGTCATCCTGTATCTGGAAGGCCATGCCCAGGTTAAGGCCGAAGGAATACAGCTTATCTGTATCCTCCTGCCCGGCATTACCGATAACAGCACCTATTTTAAGGGAGGCTGCCAGCAGAACAGCTGTTTTCAGCTCTATCATCCTGAGATAATCGGTGTGTGATACAAAGCTTTTCCTTTCAAAGTCCATATCCATCTGCTGACCGCTGCACACCTCCACAGCTGCTGTATTATATATTTGCATGACCTCTTTGAGGACGGATTCCGGCGCGCTGAACATACAATCATTTGCAATAAAAGCCATCACGTCACCCGACAAAACCGCCTGGTTAACATCCCACTTCCTGTGCACAGTTGCCGCCCCCCTTCTCATTTCAGATCCATCCATTATATCATCATGTACCAGGGTGAAATTATGAAAAACCTCCATGCCCACTGCCGGCAGTATAGCTTTTTCAAGCTTATCATCAAAAAGGTTACAGGCCATCAATGTCATAACAGGACGTATACGTTTGCCGCCCAGTGACATTATATATCTGACCGGCTCAAACAGTTTGCCGGCCTCATCGTCATAGGACATATTCCGGATAGCCCTGTTCACTATTTCTTTCAGTTCTGCGTAGGTATACATATTTAATAGGATCAGAAACAGTATCAGCGGCCACTCATTGCTTCGGCACCATTAACAACCTCCAGTATCTGGTTTGTTATGCTCGCCTGGCGTGCCTTATTATACTCAAGATTAAGGTCACGTATCAGCTCGGTGGCATTATCGGTGGCCATATGCATGGCGGTCATCCTTGCCCCGTGTTCTGCAACATAAGAATCAAGTACGGTACTGTAAAACTGTATTTTAAGGGTTTTAGGAATTAGTTCGGTAATTATTTCTTCCTGCGAGGGCTCAAAAATATAATCAATGCTTTCCGACTCCTCATGTCCGGGCTTTTCCAGTGGCAGGAACACCTCATAGCTCAATATCTGCACGGCGGCATTCTTGAATTTGTTATATATAAATTCCACCCGGTCAAATTCTTTACTGAGAAATGATTCCATAACCTTGCCGGCTATTACCGAGCTGTTTTCAAAGGTAAGATCATCAAAGATATCACTGTGATCTTCCAGTATCTGATAATCCCTCTTGCTGAAATAGTCATAAGCTTTCCTGCCTATTGTCATCAACCATAGTGAATTATTATTATACTGCTCCTTATATTTCTCTTCAATGGTCTCCATTGTCTGCTTTATCACGTTCATATTGAATGAACCGCATAGTCCCCTGTTGGACGTAATAACGATAAGCAATACTTTTTCATTTTCCGTGAAACGGCTGTAAGGGCTTTCAACTTCATTTTTCTCCAGTCCAAGGCTTATACCAACTAGCAGGCTGTGCAGCTTTGTAGCATATGGCCTCAGCCTGACAATACGGTCCTGGGCCCTGCGCAGTCGTGCTGCAGCCACCATCTTCATGGCTGAGGTTATCTGCCTTGTCGACGTAATAGATGATCTCCGTTTCCTTATTTCCTTTAAGCTGCCCATATACTATTTCTTCCTGTCTTTCGTGTCCGCCGGCATAAACTTTGCGCCGATATCTTCAGCTACCTTATCCAGGACAGCCGTGATATCATCATTAATCTCTCCCTTTCCCAGTTTCTCGAGCACATCAGCATGTTTAAGATCGAGGAACTCCAGGTATTCCTTTTCAAATTCCTTTACTTTCTCCACCGGAACATTCTTCAGCAAGCCTTTAGTTCCACAGTAGATGATAGCTATCTGCTTCTCCACCGGTACCGGTGAATATTGTTTCTGCTTAAGTATCTCAACATTTTTTGCACCTTTATCTATCATGGCTTTTGTTGAGGCATCCAGGTCTGAGCCAAACTTGGCAAAGGCTTCCATCTCCCTGTACTGTGCCTGGTCCACCTTAAGTGTACCTGCCACCTTCTTCATGGATTTTATCTGAGCATTACCTCCTACACGCGACACTGATATACCCACATTGATAGCCGGCCTTACACCTGCATTAAACAGGTCACCTTCAAGGAATATCTGCCCGTCGGTTATTGAAATCACATTGGTTGGTATATAAGCAGACACGTCACCTGCCTGTGTTTCAATGATAGGCAGGGCGGTAAGGGTACCACCCCCTTTAATCATTCCTTCGAGTGATTCGGGCAGGTCGTTCATCTTCAATGCCACCTCATCGGACTCAATAATCTTGGCTGCCCTCTCCAGCAGGCGTGAGTGCAGGTAGAATACATCGCCGGGATAAGCTTCCCTGCCGGGTGGGCGGCGCAGCAACAGCGATACCTCGCGGTATGAGACAGCCTGTTTGGACAGGTCATCAAACACTATCAGGGCATCACGACCGGTATCCCTGAAAAATTCCCCTATTGCAGCTCCGGCAAAGGGGGCGTAGAACTGGGAGGCTGCGGGATCAGCTGCTGTGGCGGAAATGATAACCGTATAATCAAGAGCCCCGTGCTTTTCGAGTACCGAGGCTATATTAGCCACGGTGGATCCTTTCTGACCTATCGATACGTATATGCAATATACAGGCTCTCCCCTGTCATAATTACTTTTCTGATTTATAATAGTATCTATGGCAATGGCTGTTTTGCCCGTCTGCCTGTCACCAATGATAAGCTCTCTCTGTCCCCTGCCAATGGGTATCATGGCATCAATGGCTTTGATGCCTGTCTGCAGCGGCTGCTTCACGGGCTGGCGAAAGATAACACCGGGTGCTTTACGCTCAAAGGGCATCTCATACAGTTCTCCCTCAATAGGTCCTTTACCATCTATAGGCTGTCCTGTTGGGGTGATAACCCTTCCCAGCAATCCTTCCCCGGTCATAATAGACGCGATACGCCGGGTACGTTTTGCTATATCTCCTTCAGAAATACCTTCTGCGGAGCCAAGCAGGACGGCACCTACATTATCCTCTTCAAGGTTCAGGACAATAGCCTTGACCCCGTTCTCAAATTCAATCAGTTCATTAGACTGTACATTGCTAAGACCGTATAACCTTACAATACCGTCGCCAACCTCCAGAACCGTACCTACCTCATCCAGTGCAGCACCAGTCTGTATTCCTTCGAGTTGTTGCTTCAGTATCTTTGATATCTCTGCTGGTTTAATACTTGCCATGATTTGAATAAAATATTTTACTGCGGTATTACCCGCTGATTATTATCCCTTTATTAACTCTTCTCTTATTTTCCTGAGCTGCGTTCTCAGGCTTGCATCAATATATTTATCTTCTATCTTCAATATGTACCCCCCTGCTATATCACTGTCCACAAGCTCCTCCAAATCTGCTTTTGTATCGAGGTCTTCCTCGATAATACCTATAACCCTGTCCCTGTTCTTACTGTCGACCGGGGCGGCTGTTTTAAGCATCACCTTGGTTATTCCCTCATGCCTGTCGGCCCTGTCTATATAGACCCTTGCAATGCCCGGCAGGTATGCTTCACGGTTATTATTTACAGCAAGGGTAATAAGACTGAAGGAAGTACTGTTAACATTATCCTTAAACAGGGCTTTCATTATCTCCCTTTTCTTCGTATTATTTATTATTGGGCTGTCAATAATACTTCGAAAATCCTCCATAGCCGACAGCCTGAGCACAAAGACCATGTCTTCCCTGACTTCTTTAAGCTTCTTTTGCTCCAATGCTGACAGGAAAAGGGCTTTTGAATATCTGACTGCTATCTTGCTCTCATTCATAGGGGGTGGACTAATTTTCTTTCAGATCCAGGTCATCAAGCAGCTTCTCCATAAACTTGTTTTGCTCCTTGTCTGTTTTTAGTTTCTCATCCAGTATTTTTCCGGCTATATCCACTGACAGGCTGGCTATCTGATTTCTGATATCATTTACAGCCATTGTCCTCTCTCTTTCGATAGTGGTACGTGCTTTACCGATCAACTTATCTGCTTCCTTTGCAGCCTGCTGCTTTGCTTCTTCAATCATTTTGTTCTTTGACTCTCGTGCTTCCTTAAGCAGCTCATCATATTCCTCACGGGCTTCCTGCATCATGGCCTCATTATTTATTTTCAGCCTTTCAAGCTCTTTACGGGCATCCTCAGCTGCCTCCAGCGACCCTCTTATACTCTCTTCCCTTGCTTTTATGGCCTGTAAAATCGGCTTCCAGGCAAAAGCTCTGAGTAAAAGAAGCAGCAGTGCAAAAATAATGGTGGTCCAGAATATTGTCCCCACATCCGGTGTTGTAATACTACTGGCAAGTATCATTGTAATGTTAATTTTTAATTAAAGGCACGCCTGCAACCGCTGGTCACAGGCTGCCATAAATCTTCCTGTTCTCTACGCAATAAGAGCAACCACAACAGCAAAAAGGGCAACCCCTTCAATAAGGGCTGCTGAAATAATCATTGATGTCTGTATATTCGATGCTGCTTCGGGCTGGCGTGCTATGGCTTCCATAGCCTGTGCGCCAATTCTTCCTATACCCCAGGCAGCTCCTATAACTGCAATTGCTGCTGCGAATGCTGATAAACCTTCCATAATAATTGAT
>CAZGUR010000162.1:0-7558 GCA_964529295.1 uncultured Rikenellaceae bacterium
ATTTAAGCTATCCGAATTCATAAGGGCACTGGGTTATAACGCGGTTCCTGCCGGCAACGGCGTGGGACTAAGCATTCCAATGGCTATTGATGCAGGACTGGGTGAGCTGGGCAGGAACGGGCTGCTTGTAACCCCAAAATACGGACCCAGGGTGAGGATTGCAAAAGTGCTGACCGATATGCCCCTGGTACCGGATAAGCCAATCAGCTTCGGCGTTAAGGAATTTTGCGAAGCGTGCATGACATGCGCTGATGACTGTCCAAGCGGATCAATAACAAAAGGCCCCATGACATGGGACGGTCGTACACCATCCAATAATCCCGGTGCCCTGAAATGGTACGTTAACCAGGAAACATGTTATGATTTTAACGGTTTCAGTTGCTCCAACTGTAAACGCAACTGTCCTTTTAACAAACCAAATAATTCATGGCTGCATAAGGCCGTAAGAGAGGTGATTAAGCTCAGGTCTAAAGGACTGGGCAATGTGATGGTCAACCTTGATCAGGCCAGCGGATATGGAGAACAGATCCATTCAGATAAATTCTGGGAAGATGAGGGATCAAAATCCATTACTGCAAGGGAGAAGATGTAATACGCTTTATTTGTAAAACTCTTTTTCAAGATCTTCAGCGGATATGAATCCTGTATGCCTGAAGTATTTCTTTCCCCTCCTATCCAGCAAGACCTGTGTCGGGATTGCTGCTATTCCATAATACTTCATCAATTTCTGGCTTTCGGTTAAGAGGACATTAATAAATACCACATTGACTTTGCCGGCATATTTTTGGCTTATTTCTTCCATCACTTTTTCCATGCGTTTGCAGGCAGAACATCCTTTCGCCCCGAATTCCAGGAAGGTAATTTCATAGTCTGAATTATTTCCGGAGTAATTGTATAAAGAATCCACTAATGCCTCTGATGACAGCATTATTTCAGGAGAAGCATGCTGCTGCAAAATCTCCGACAGGGAATTATTAATCCTGCTTTTCATAGCAATCCCAAGAATCAGCAATGCAGCCAGCAGGATAATTAATAATACGGGAAGCATTTTTTTTAACATATCATTTGCCTTGTTTTATAAACACTTACTGAATTATTTCACGGTTTTGAATTATATCCGTAGAAACAAACTCCTGTTAAAATAATCCGCCGTAGATCAATCCTGAAATAGTTGCCATAAGTACAACCAGGACTATATATACCAGTGTTTTCTGTGTTCCTATCACACCGCGTATCACCAGCATATTGGGCAGTGATAAAGAGGGACCTGCAAGTAAAAGGGCCAGGGCGGGACCCTTACCCATCCCGGCTGCGATAAGTCCCTGCAAGATAGGCACCTCAGTAAGCGTGGCGAAATACATAAAGGCTCCGACTATTGAGGCAAAGAAATTAGAAAAAACAGAATTGCCACCGACAAGGTTGGCAACCCATTCATTGGGAATAATACCTGCCATGGCTGTATCGTCATGAGTTGAGCCCAGGAGGAAACCTGCTATTAAAACACCAATGGCCAGTAAAGGCATTATCTGCTTTGTAAAGTCCCACGAGGATAGTGTCCATTCCTTATTATCCGGATCTCTTTTATCAGTTAATGTTATAATACCCAAACCTGCAATACCAACGACCATGGGAACCAGCGGTGAGCTGCTCAGAAAAGCCGCCGCCGCGGTTGCGAGTGCTGCCAGCACCACGTACTGCCATTTCAGTTTCAGGATGTATATAAGTGAGAAGACAAGCATCAAGCCAAACGCTGAAGTTATATGCCATTTATTTGCCCATATCCAGTGCCATGCACCACTTTCCACACCTTCAGCGGGTTTGCCCCAGTTGGCGAAAACCAGTATCAGTACCAGGATAAAAAAATGAAAGGCCGTTTGCCACATAGGTCTCTTCTCCTCAGTATCAGGAAAATTAAGCTGCTCTTCACGTTTTGCCCTTTCTTCCTTCCTGTAAATAAGTGACATTACCGATCCTATCACAATAGCAAATATTACGGCTCCTATTATCCTGGCAAGGCCCATCTCAAAGCCCAGGATACGGGCTGTCAGTATTATGGCCAGTATATTGATGGCCGGACCCGAATAAAGAAAGGCAATTGCCGGTCCCAGTCCGCCCCCCCTTTTATGGATGCTTGAAAAAAGCGGGAGAATGGTACAGCTGCAGACTGCAAGTATCGTCCCGGAAACAGAGGCAACAGTATATGCCACCCACTTTTTTGCCCTGGCCCCGAAATACTTCAATACAGAACCCTGGCTTACGAATACGGCTATTACACCTGCAATAAAAAAGGCAGGCAAAAGGCATAATATTACATGTTCCTGTACGTACCATTTTGCAAGGTCAAACATTGCCATAATGGCTTCCCTGAACCTGGAACTATCAAGAGGCATGAAATAGGCAAAAGTGAATACGACAATTATCCATGCCAGTATCCTGAGTTCCTTTTTCTTTTCCATATATTATTCTTTTATATTTCGTAAAAACACGAAACTGTGACAAAAAATTAAAAATATACCAGCACTATATAATAGATACCAACACCAATAAAAACAACTGATATAACCCTTCTGAACCAGATCTCGAATGTTTTAAGCCGGTTATAGAGTTTGCCCACACCCGATACAGTATATGCTATCAGCCATGCAAAAATTATTACAGGTATACCGGTAGCAATGGCAAACACTGCCGGTAAATACAATCCACTTGCGCTGCTTATGGTCATAGGAATCAGCATCCCGAAATAAAGCACACCGCTGTAAGGACAGAAAGCAAGGGCAAATACAATGCCCAGGATAAGAACATCCCAATACGTGTTTTTACTTTTATTCTGGAATTTCCGGGTAATATTCCCGATACCGGGAAATTTTATCTTGATCATATCCAGCATTAGAAGGCCGATCAGGATTAATAATGGCCCTATTATCTTTTCACCGTACTCCTGAAACCAGCCTGAGACTTCAAACTGGTCGGCACCTACAAAAATTATGACGGCCAGGGCAGTATACGATATGGCGCGACCCAGTGTATATACAAGCCCATTCATAAAGACCTTCCTTTTGTTTTCCATGTCCTTGCTGATAAAACCAATGGCTGTTATATTGGTGGCCAGCGGGCATGGGCTTATAGCCGTCATCAGACCTAAAAGAAAGGCTGTGACCAGGGGTAATGAGCTGCTGCTCATCATGTTCTGCAAAAACTCCCCCATTATTTATTCTCGCTTATTATTTTTTTCAATTCGTCAGCTGACGGGAGCCTGCCGGAAAAAACCACTTTACCGTCAATAACAAGTCCGGGAGTGTGCATAATACCATATTCCATTATCTTCATGATATCTTCCTCCTTGGTGATTATAGCATCAATACTTTCTTTCCCGATATATTCCCTTGTCATATTCTCAAGTTTCTTACATTTCGGACAACCCGTCCCTAAAATTTTTATTTCCATAATGAATCAGTTTATAGTAATTTATATTAGATTGAGTTTTAAAGCCTCTGTTAAATTTCACTGTTCTCATCAAAAAGGTCGTGAAACATTTTTTTTGCTCTCTCCCAGTTTTCACGGTTGAGGCAGTACTTAATATACGGAGCCTCTACCTCGCCCTGGATTAATCCTGCATATTTCAGCTCTTTAAGGTGCTGTGAAAGTGTTGAGCGTCCGATTGGCAGCTCTCCTACCAGATCGCCACTGTAACAGCAGGCATCCATACGGGATAATTTGTTTAAGATATATAAGCGCACCGGATGACCCATTACCCTTGAAATCTTTGCCATTTCAGTTATTTGCCCGCTTAATTCAATTTCTTTTTCCATGACGCGACTTTTTTATTTCGCGAATTAACGAAATGTTTTTTAAACAATAAAGAATTTTTCAAAAAATTTTCTGATAATATCCGAGATGAAACGAGCATGATAAAGCTTCTGATAATATCCGAGATGTGCAAGCATGATATATTTACTGATAATTTCCAGGATGAAACGAGCATGATTTTAGTGGTAACAAAATTTTAAAGAAATTATTAATATCTCGATTTTAACATTTGAGCTTTTGTAAGTCTGTATAAATAAATTATATTTGTTCGTTAAATTACGAATGATTTGAATTACGAAGATTTCATAACTGAGAAGCAAAAAAAAATGGCCAGGTACGCCAAGGCAATGGGTCACCCCATCAGGCTATACGTGCTTGAGCTGCTTTCCAGGCAAAACTGTTGTTACAGTGGCGACCTCACTGATGTACTACCCATTGCAAAGTCCACCCTGTCGCAGCACTTAAAGGAACTAAAGGCTGCCGGACTTATACAGGGAGAGATTGAAGCACCGAGGATAAGGTACTGCATAAACAAAGACAAATGGAATGAAGCAAGGCAATTGTTCAGGGCTTTTATGATTGATTAAAAAATTTAAAATAAATGTTCGTTGTTTTACGAACTATTTGATGAAAGAGAATAGTAAGCATTTATAAGATTAACAGGTAAAATCAAAACAAAGGATCAAATGAAAACTCTTAAATTATTTTTTGTAGCGATTATTGCATTAGGAATACAAGCCTCATGCTCATCGCAAAATAACGGGGACAAGAACACCAGTGAAGATTCGGTTTCCCAGGATGAGGTTACAGTGTATTATGCTCATTTCAAAAGAAGGTGTGTTACCTGTAATACTGTTGAAAAGGTATCAAAAGAAGCAGTAGCTGAGCTTTATGACGATGCTGTAAGTTTCAGGGCTATTAACCTTGATGAGCCTGAGGGAAAGAAGGAAGGCGAAAAAGTAGGAATATCGGGCCAGTGCCTTCTTATTGTAAAGGGAGACACAAAGATAGACCTTACAGCCGAAGGCTTTATGAATGCTGTAACAAAACCAGAGGAGCTGAAAAAGATATTGCAGGATAACATTGATCCGCTAATCCGGTAAATCAACTTTTGTAAGGATCCGGGATTTATTATCTGAGGTATAAATACTACATATTTTAGCTTATAGTTTGTTACACAATACAGGATTGCTGAAAAAATGAAAATTTTAATTCTTTGCACCGGCAACAGTTGCAGAAGCCAGATGGCCCAGGGCTTTTTAAAATCATTTGACAACAGGCTTGAAGTGGCCTCTGCAGGCACCGAAGCCTCGGGAAAACTGAATCAAAAAGCAGTGGAAGTGATGAAAGAAACTGGCATCGATATTAGTCGCCACACATCTGACCCTGTAGATATGTATCTTGACGATGTATGGGATTATGTCATAACGGTTTGCGACGGTGCCAATGAAGTATGCCCTGTATTTACAGGAAAGGTAAAACACCGTATGCATATAGGCTTTGAGGACCCCTCAGATGTCACTGGCACACCGGAATTCATTCACAGTGAGTATATAAGGGTGCGTGATGAGATTAAAGAAGCATTCCGTAACTTATATGAAAAAGAAATATTGCCACAATTATGAAAGCAAAAGATTTAAAAGGGATTGTTAAAGAGAAATACGGCGCCATTGCCGGCCAGAACAGGCTTTTATCACAGCAGGGTTGTTGTGGTCCTTCAGCTTGTTGTGGCCCTTCAGATACTTGTGATGAACCGGAATTCAGCATGATTGGAGATGAATACACAGGGGTTAAGGGTTACCATCCGGATGCCGATCTGGGTTTAGGTTGCGGTCTGCCCACCGGGTTTGCCGCAATAAAACCGGGAGATTCGGTTCTCGACCTGGGCTCAGGAGCCGGAAATGACTGTTTCATAGCACACACTATTGTTGGGGAAACAGGAAAAGTTACTGGACTCGACTTCTCTGAAGAGATGCTTGTTAAAGCCAGAGAGAACCTCGAAAAGACGGGCTTTAAAAACATGGATTTTGTGGGGGGTGACATTGAGAACATACCTTTGCCTGAATCTGCATTTGATGTGGTTCTCAGCAATTGCGTGCTTAACCTGGTACCCGACAAGCAAAAAGCATTTTCAGAGATTTTCCGTGTATTAAAACCCTCCGGTCACTTTTGTATATCTGATGTAGTGCTGAGTGGTGAATTGCCGGAAGGTCTTAAAGAAGCTGCTGAAATGTACGCCGGCTGCATATCGGGCGCAAACGAAAAACAGGAATACCTGGAAATTATTAAAAAACAGGGGTTTTCTCAGATTAAGATCCACAAAGAGAAAGCGCTTAACATACCTGAAGATATACTGGCCAGGTACCTGGATGAACACGAATTAAAAAAATATAAAGATTCCGGCACAGGCATTTACAGTATTACATTAAGCGCAAAAAAATAAGTTTTCAGTCTATGCACAAGAAATACAAAGAAATAACAGTTCCGGATAAAACCGAAAAGACAATCGGAGTTTTCGAAAAATACCTCACAGTATGGGTTGCTCTCGGAATACTGGCCGGCATAGGTCTGGGTTATTTATTTGGCGATTCAATTGAAGTCATCAGCAGTCTGGAATTTGCCCGGGTTAACATCCCTGTAGCTGTTTTGATCTGGCTCATGATTTATCCGATGATGCTCCAGATTGATTTTACGAGTATTAAACAGGTGAGTAAAAAACCCAGGGGAGTAATATGGACGCTCATCATCAATTGGGCTATCAAACCTTTTACAATGGCGTTTTTTGCCTGGATATTCTTTTCAAAAATATACTCTGCTATAATTGATCCTTCCCTGGCCGGAGAATATATTGCCGGCGCCATCATTCTGGGTGCTGCCCCCTGTACAGCCATGGTTTTTGTATGGAGTTACCTCAGTGACGGTGATCCTAATTACACACTGGTTCAGGTTTCGGTAAACGACCTTATTATCCTGGTAGCCTTTATTCCGATTGTGGGATTATTGCTTGGCATTACCAATATCAGCATACCATACGACACACTGGTGGCCAGCGTCATCATTTTTGTGGTTATTCCTCTGGTTGCCGGAGTAATCACACAGCGGGTACTGATAAAAAGACGCGGAGATGAATGGTTTAAAAAGAAGTTTCTACCAGGGCTAAAACCTGTGAGCATTATTGCCCTGCTGGTTACCTTGGTACTGCTGTTTGCTTTCCAGGGGCAGAATATCCTTAACAATCCACTGATTATATTACTTGCTGCCGTACCCCTGGTTATTCAAACTTACTTTATCTTTTTCCTGGCCTGGTTCGGAGGAAGATTACTGAAACTTCCCTACCCTACCTGCGCACCAGCAGCAATGATCGGGGCCAGCAACTTTTTCGAACTGGCTGTAGCGGTGGCCATTGCACTTTTCGGATTAAATTCCCCGGCAGCCCTGGTAACCGTTGTGGGCGTTCTGGTTGAAGTACCTGTTATGTTATCTCTTGTGGCACTGGCTAAGCGGTGGAAATATTAATGTGGAAGGTGCGGTAATTGACAGCACTTACCAGCCTGACTCTGCGCTTAAGGAAAAAATGGTAAAGATTCTTATTTTTACAAAAAAATAAGCATATGTACAGGATCCATCAGACATATATTAAAGCAGACATGAAGATGTCAGTCCTCCTGAACGACAACCCCATGCTTCTGCTTATGGGGGTGAGACCGAGCTGATAGCCACCCTTCCCACCGGGACCATCCTGTACAGGGAC
>CAZGUR010000163.1:0-7551 GCA_964529295.1 uncultured Rikenellaceae bacterium
TGTATATATTATGCAATATCCCGAACAGTTCAGGCAGCTGAACACCTGTTTGTCCGGATTCAATCAGTCGGTTCAAAATGCTTACACCGGGAATAATGCTTTCTGCAAAACCCGGCTTCTTTTCATATAATCCCCTGTATCCGAAAGCACCCAGGGCCTGCAACAGCCTTATAAGCACAAAACCGGGGTAGTACCTGCGAAATTCATCTTCGCCTGTCCCGGTCTTATTGCAGAAACTGCTGATATAATGCTCTATCAATAGCTCCCTTGCTTCCCGTGGCACATGAGCTTTTGGATCATATAAGAGGGAAGCAGGGTCATACTGTGCACTGCCTTTCCTTCCCCCCTGGTAATCAATAAACCAGGGTTTATTATCAAGGACCATGATATTTGCCGACTGGAAGTCGCGGTAAAGAAAATAATCCTGTCCGGCCTCCAGCAGAAAATCAGCCAGCACATTGAAGTCTCTTTCCAGCCTTTTCTCATTAAAGGGTGCAGCTGTTAGCTTCAGGAACATATACTTAAAATAATTAAGATCCCACATCATTGACTGCCGGTCAAAGCTCTTATGCGGATAACAGAGCTTAAGATCCAGTCCTTCCAGTCCCTCCGTCTGAAACAACACAAGCATATCGAGTGAACGGCGGTAAAAATCAAAAAGCTCTTCATCAAATCCGGATGTTTGCCTTTTTCTTTCAAGCCAGTCAAAGAGGCTGGTATCACCCAGATCCTGGATCAGATAACAGTCATCATCAGGATACCAGGCATATACCTCGGGTACCGGCAGATGCAGCGACCTGAAATGCACTGTGAAGCCTACAAAAGCTTCATTCTCTTCCCGGTCGCCGTTAATGACTCCTATCATTTTACCAGTCGGACCTGTAAGCCTGAAATACCGGCGTTGTGAACCCGAGCGGGGCATGCCGGAAATATCCATGCAATCACCACCTGTAAATTCTCTGTACTTATTAGCAAGCAACGCTTTCTCGTCCATACCCCCCTAAACCTTAATAAATATTTTCTTCCTGTACAGTATATACACGAGCACCCACATAAACAGAACCTGCAATATTGCAAAAAACAGGCTTGCCAGCTTCGGGTCACTCAACAGTGTCATACATATATTTTTATATATCCAGTAGTACAGGCTTACTTTCTCCACTACAGGCCCCACCTGAATAAGCAGCATTACTTTAGTCCACAAAGAGGCAAGCATATAAATAAACAGGGCGTTCATACCGAATACCTTAAAGAACCCTGCCCATCCTTTAAAGCCCAGAACATCAATAAGCAGGTACAGCAAACCTAATATTATCATCGACAGGCCTGAAGTATACAGCACGTATGAACTGGTCCACAGCGGCTTATTAACAGGAAACCATATATTCCATATAATACCAGCCAGAGTAAGTGCCAGTCCGGGTAACAATATCATCAGCATCTTTCTTACCCCTGCTCTGCCACCGCTTATAATGCTGCCGCTAATATAGCCTATGATAACTGATGCTACCGATGGTATGGTACTCAGCAGTCCTTCCGGATCAAAAGGTATACCGAAGCCCCTGTACAGGTGATTTTTTCCCAGTACCAGCAGGTCGAATTTCAGTGCTGCATTGCCTTCAAGGCTGTAGGGATCAGCACCGCCGGCAAAATAAAGCAGGGCCCAGTAAGCAAGCAGGATAATGGCTGTAGCCAGCCAAAGCATATATTGTTTCTTTATGATAAGGCAGAGAAGGGAAGCCAGTCCGTAGGCCAGTGCAATACGTTGCAGCACACCCATTATCCTCACCGATGAAAGGTCTTCCCCTATGAAAGGGAACAGCTGGAGCAGGAAGCCGGCAGCAAAGATCACCATGGTACGGTACAGTATCTTGAACACCGACCGGTCATTAAGTGTACGCCCGTATTTTTTCATCGAGAACCACATAGACACACCTACGATAAACAGGAAGGAAGGAAAAACAAGATCAGTTGGTGTGCAGCCATGCCATTCCGAATGCCTGAGAGGAGCATAAACATACTGCCAGCTGCCGGGTGTATTGACTATGATCATAAATACTATGGTCATACCCCGGTATATATCCAGTGAGAGCAGACGCTGTGTTTTCATTTTCAGATAAATTATTATTAAAATCTAAAAATAATAATTTAAAGCTTATAAGAGGCTTCATAATCAAGCCTTATATTTTTTATTATTTTTATGTCAGTAAACACAAGACTAACATGAAATATAAACTACTGGTAAACAGACTCTTGATCCTGACTGCATTATTATTACCGCTTAATCTGCAATCGCAGCAGCCCGCCTTTATGGAATATACAGATCACCCCTGGGTTGATTCGCTTATTTCAGGGATGAGCCTGGAGCAGAAGATAGGGCAGAGTATTTTTGTTGCCACCTGGTCTGATCGAAACATTGGCCACTACAGGGAAACAGGTGATATTATACAGGAATACGGTATTGGGGGACTGGTCTTTTTCCAGGGAACACCAGCAAAACAGGTTGAACTGATAAACCACTACCAGGACCTGTCAGACATACCCCTGGCCATTGCCCTCGACGGCGAATGGGGAGCGGCGATGCGGCTCGGGCAGATGCAGGATTATCCTTTCCAGATGACTCTGGGGGCCATTGTCAATGACTCACTGATATATGAGATGGGCAGACGGGTGGCCGGTGAATTTAAGCTGCTCGGACTGGATATTAACCTTGCCCCCGTTGCAGATATCAATAATAATCCGGCCAACCCGGTTATCAATTACCGGTCTTTTGGCGAGAACAGGGATAATGTAGCAGCAAAACTGTGTATGTACCTCAGGGGCTTGCAGGATAATGGTGTGCTGGCCACGGCAAAGCATTTTCCCGGTCATGGCGACACCGACACCGACTCCCATTATGACCTGCCTGTAATACGTCATAACAGGCAACGTTTTGACAGCCTGGAGCTCTACCCTTTCAGGCAGGCCATTGAAGCAGGTGTAGGGGCTGTTATGTCGGCCCACCTGAACATACCGGCACTTGACAGCAGTTCAGGACTCCCTGCCACCCTCTCCCCTCAGGTTATGACCGTGCTGCTGAAAGAGGAGCTGGGGTTTCGCGGACTGGCAGTAAGCGATGCCATGAATATGAAAGCCGTGACAAAGCATTTTAATCCAGGTGAAGCAGAGGCAATAGCTTATATGGCGGGTAATGACATAATAGAATTCGTACCTGAGGTAAGCCTGGCCATCAAAACTATCAGGGATTATTACGATCAGGGGAAGATACCTTACAGCCAGATTGAGAACACCACCAGGAAAATACTGGCCTTCAAGTACTGGTCATCCCTTCAGGATACTGTTCCCGATGCCCGCAAAGCAGTGGAAATATCCGGTTCCGGTGCCAACAAGTCTTTTATCAGACAACTGTATGCCAATGCTTTAACCGTCCTTAACAACCATAATAATATTATACCGGTACGTCGACTGGATCAGAAGAAGATAGCCTGCCTGGCCCTTAACAGCGACAGTATAACAGCATTCCAGTCCATGGCAGGAAAATACACCCGCACAGATAATTTTTACTGGTCGGAAGACAGCGGCAATGATGAGAGCCTGCTGGATAAGCTGGAAGGATATGACCTTGTTATAACGGGCATCTTTGATACTGACCAGCGACCCTACAGGAATTTCGGTATCAGTCAGGCCGCAAACAGCTTTATAGAGAAACTGGGCAACAGGACAAATATGCTGGCAGTATATTTTGGCAACCCCTATGCTATTGACCGTATGCCGGGACTGCAGGAAGCAGAAGGACTGATACTTGCATACCAGGAAAACACCTTTACAGAAGAGCTGTCAGCACAGCTTATCTTCGGGGGCACAGGCGGACACGGCAGGCTGCCGGTAACCATTAACGACAGGTACAGGGAGGGGCATGGCATTATAACACCGGGATTCCTGAGGCTGCAGTATGGCTATCCTGAGGATGCTGGACTCTCATCAGTGATAATAGAAAAAAAGATAGACTCACTTGTGCACGCGGGACTCGAGGCAGGTGCCTTTCCGGGCTGCGAGGTGATAATAGCCAGGAAAGGAGTGGTCTTCTTCCATAAGTGCTATGGCTCCCACACCTACCGGTCAAGGATAAAGGTGGAGGAGAATGACCTTTATGACCTTGCCTCCGTCACCAAGGTGGCAGGAGCCACCACCGGCTTAATGGTGCTTGACGGTACGGGACTGTTTTCGCCTGATGACAGGCTCATTGATTATGTGCCTGAAATGCGTTTTTCAGATAAGAAAGACCTTGTGTTCCGTGATATACTGGCACACCAGGCGGGACTCTACCCATGGATACCCTACTGGAAAAACACCATACGCAATACGGACAGTTTCAGGTTCAGAACAATAAAAAAGGAGGAGTCTGATCGTTATCCCCGGGCAGTGGCAGAGGGACTCTATATACACCGAAATTATTCAAAAAAGATAAAAAAGAGCATCCGGCGTTCACCACTGGGAGAGAAAGAATATGTTTACTCAGGTCTTGCCTTTTTCCTTGTGCCGGAGATTATTGAAAAGCTGAGCGGGGAGAGCTACGAGGATTTCCTCTATAAGAATGTGTATCACCGGCTGGGGGCCTATGATATTGTATTTAACCCTTACCGTTTTTATCCCGTTACAGGCATTGTGCCCACCGAGACAGACACTGTCTTCAGAAAACAGCTTATACACGGCTATGTGCATGATGAAGGAGCAGCCATGATGGGCGGCTTTTCCGGTAATGCCGGCCTTTTTGCCACAGCCGGTGACCTAATCAAACTAATGGAGATGTACCGTAAAGACGGTTATTACGGCGACCAGCAGATAATCAGAAAGGAGGTGATCAGGGAATATACCAAGTATCAGTTCCCGGATAATGATAACAGGCGGGGACTGGGATTTGACAAGCCGCTGATAAATGAAAATGACAGTACGGTAAATGATTATCCCTGTCCGGGTGCCTCACCCTCCAGCTACGGTCATTCCGGTTTCACCGGCACCTTTGCCTGGGTGGATCCCGAGCATGAGATCAGCTATGTATTTTTATCCAACAGGGTATATCCCACCCGTGATAACAACCTGCTGTCTGATCTGAATATTCGGACCGGGATACTGCAAAGCGTCTATGATTCCGTAATCGACTGACAGACTACAAGCGTCTTTAATACCTTAACAGTCTGAAATAACAAAGGCTGCCTGTTACTCCGTAACAAACTGATATAATACTAGCTGAAATGATCCTTTACCCTGGCTACCATCTGGTTTTCCGTCATCTTCTCGGCAGACTCAATGCTTATTGCAGGTTTATCTTTTCTCCTGATCAATACTTTTTTTAATTCTTTCTTTGCATCAGCAGGCCCAAAGATAAGGATATTACTTGCATCTGATAATCTGGAGTTTATATCAGACAGGTAATGACTCAGCTGATGCTTCTCTCTCTTCGTTCTCTTCTTTGAAGGATTGAAAAATGCGCCCCCCCGTCCTGAAAATGATTTGGACTCACCTTCATAACGCACGCGGCTTTCAACATTCGATTCAACCTTTTCAATACTGTGCTTACCCCCGTTAACGGAGATAAGATAGGCTTTTTCCTTGTCAAGCCATACTCCTATATTCCTGACCATAATTAATAAATTAATTAATTACCCTTAACCAAAATTCTCGTTTTTAAATTACGAAAAAAAGAGGTGAAAATCAAATAATAATTATCATATTACTCATCCATTCCAGACCAGGCATATAATAAGAAAACCGGCATATATCATTAGTAATCCAGACCTTGAAGTCCAAGCTCGCGGGCATAATCCAGGGCCTTTCTAAATTCTGTCGCATCCAGGGTCCCTGATAATTTTTCACTGCCTGCAACTTTTCCGGCAGGGTAATAAAAACAAAACATGAAAATTTATGTTTCTTCACTACAGATTCGTATGGAATTATACATATTAATGGTCATTTGCATGGAAAATAAGAAGTTAAAAGATTATGTGGGTAACAGGAAGGCTGTAATGATGTATTTTTTCAATCCCGGATGTGTGGCCTGTAACAGCCTCAGACCCAAAGTAGAGGCAATGACATCTGAAAGATTTTCTGCGATGGAAATGCTGTCAATTGATGCCTCGCTTAATCCGGCACTCACAGCTGAGGCAGGTGTCTACTCTGCTCCCACAATACTGGTTTTTTTTGATAGCAAAGAATATATCAGGGAAAGCAAGTATATCTCCGTTGACCAGCTTGAGGAAAAAATCTCCAGGTATTATGATATGCTGTTTAATTAAAAACCGTATTTTTTCCTGTTTATTCTATAAGTAAAAAAAAACTCTTATTTTTGCACTCGCTAAAAAGGTGAATTACGGGATGCCGGTAAAATGATTCACCAACCTTTTTTGATTATAAGCCCAGATGGCGGAATTGGTAGACGCGCTAGTTTCAGGGACTAGTGTACGCAAGTACGTGCAGGTTCGAGTCCTGTTCTGGGCACAGCAGAAAATTAAAAAGCCGGTTTAAAGACCGGTTTTTTTTGTGCAGGTAACAGCGATAATCAGGCACAGGCAAATTAAGCGTCCGGCTTATTTGAACCTGCCTCTTTTGGTTTCCACTTCGACAACCCCATTGCCGCCTCTGGAACCGTAAATGGAAGCTTCAGATCCTTTCAATACTTTTATATTTTTGATCTCACTGGTGGGAACACTTGAGAAAACAAATTTACTGACAATATCACCATCAACCACAAACAGTGCTTCATCGGAACCTGAAAATGTATTGCCTCCTCGTATAATAACTCTGTCGCCCACTATATGAACTCCTGAAATCTGACCCCTCAGAACATCATAGATATTGGAATACATTGAAAAATCAACTTTTTTATCATTAATAGTGTACACTGTCTCTTTCCAGGCGCCCCTGATATGGCCGTCGGGTTTTGTTGCCAGTTCAAGGCTGTTACTGCCTGATCCAAGTTCCATGTTCACATTCAGGAATGTATCTTCTTCCACGGTATTTATCCTGTTCCTTCTAAAACCCCTGGCTTTAAAGATCAGCCTATCATCGTTCATGCACTCAACCGTAAAGTGACCAAGTGTATCAGTCATTGATACCTGTCCTGTACTTTTCACTTTCACCTCCACATCAACAAGAGGTATTGAATCATAGATGGTGACTTTACCTTCCAGTGTTTTTTCCTGGGCCAAAGCATTCAATGGTACCATAAAGATTACCAGGGTACTTATAAATAAATTAAAATATAATTTTTTCATAGAATGGTATTTTTATTCAGCTTCAAGATACATATTTTTATTCAGACCCTATCATCCTTTTCAGCTATGCAATAAATTAACTATCCCGTAAAACAGTAATCATAAGAGACTTTTGCATTACCGGACCGGGATGATAATGTGCAGCACTCCCCTCTTCATTAAATCCGGCCTTTTCCCTGAAAAATTCATTTCTGCAATAAAATATCAGCCTTACCCGGAGTTAGAATTTATTTTATTTTTTTTTTTGGCAATTGGCATTTTTTTCTGATAACAAGTACCA
>CAZGUR010000164.1:0-7496 GCA_964529295.1 uncultured Rikenellaceae bacterium
TAGCGCACCTGCTTTGGGAGCAGGGGGTCGGAGGTTCGAATCCTCCTACCCCGACAAAAGACAAAAAGGCCAGTACGACAGTACTGGTTTTTTTATTTACAGGAGACCGTCAAAAACAAGTTTTTGTAAGGGCGACTGGAAATAAAAGGCTTACTGCCGCAGGCAGTGGCCTTTTTGTGTTTTAGATAATCCCCCAAAGGATCACGAGGAGCGATGCCCGCCTTTGCCGCAGGCTGTGGCGGGCGCAGCGACGAGTAACCCTCCTACCCCGTCAGACATAGTTCGTGCTTGCGATTCGTTATTTCTTTAGTAATCAATCATATAATTCCAAATTACACCGGGCTTAGCGAGGCAAATTACGGCGAGCTTCAGCAAACCAAATACAGCGCTTCCAGCGCACCAGATTACCTAACCTTTAGGCATGGTTCTGTATTTACCCGGGGATGTTCCCATAACCTTTTTGAAAACTCTTGAAAAATAATAAGGATCATCATAACCCACCCTTGCAGCTATTTCCTTGATTCTTAAGTCAGAATTGTCCAGAAACTGGCAGGCCTTTTGAATGCGAAGATGGATTAAATAATCCATAGGAGACCTTCCTGTTTTTCGGCGAAATACAAGTGAGAAATGTGATGGTGATAAACCTCCCTCTGATGCAATTGTTTCCAAAGTAATCTTTTCATTAAGGAATTCTTTCATGTAAACTATTGCATCTTCAATTAAGTCTTTTTCTCTTACTGTACGTATTTGCCTGAATTGGCTGATATATTTAAACGAAGCCAGGAAATGTAAAAGACAGATATTTGCATACCGCAGGTTCTCATTGCTGTAACCCATCTCCAGGTTTTTTATGATCTCCTCAAAAAGTTGGATGCGATCTTCAATTCGTGATACTTTTGAAGGAGCAATAAATTTGGTACCCGAAGTAATTTCATAGAAATCAGATGCCTGCAAACCTGAAAAATGTATCCAGTAGATACTCCATGGATTACTATCACTGGATCCATAGGCATGGGAAACTCCTTCAGGAATTATGAAGAATTGATTGGCAAAAACACTGGTCCTTTTCCCATCAGTAGAGAACCATCCTTCCCCTTCAATGCAATAAATTAATATATACTGTCCACTTCCTTCTTTTCGTATGATATGATGAAATTGTGCATGTGGATAATAACCGATATCTGTCAAGTAAAGTTGACTGCTGAATGCGTCTTTTTGTATCTCCTTGATTATGAACTCAGGAAGAATTACTGTGCGCTGTCCTTTAAAGCCTTCTTTCTTTTTCATCATTGATAAATAAAGTCGAATATAATTATATTGTCCATTAAAACCATTAAATTATCTATTTTACCTATCACCTAATCTCTTTAGATTTGATTATTATTATTACTTTATAAAAATCAGCCAATGAAATGGCACAGAAGCATTAATTAAATAATAAGTAATCGAATATTGAAGTTTCTTGAAAATACTGTTATTTAATCATATACGACTTCAAAAAATAATTAAACTCAAAAAATGAAAAAACTATTTGTCTCAATCTTATTTTCAGGCTTAATAATTAGCTGCTATGCACAGGTGATAAAAGTTTCAGAGAATCCTGTAAGATGGACTATCTCCTCAGAAAATGCTTCTTATCAGGTTATCTTAACCAGGGATAGCAACCTCACAACAGGGTACTACGGACCATTATCTGGTGAAAGGACTTTTGAGGCTGATGACTGGAATGCAGACCCCAAATTTGGCACTTCCATTCGTGAAATACCATACAGGGGTGGGTATGTTTTTATGGAGCCCGCAATAGAAGTAATATTTGCTGACGGGAATCGTGAACTGGAACTGGTTTTTGACGGATATGAAACCGGTGAGCTTGATGGATACCCTTATATCAGGTTCAATATGAAAGATATTTATTATCCTTTCACCGTCTCTGAATATATCCGGGTAATTCCTGAACTTGATATTATTGAAAAATGGTTGGTATTAAAAAATAATGGTAAAAAAGATATTCAGGTTGAAAGGGCCTATTCGGGTTCATTCCGTTTGCCTGCTGATGAGTATGATTTAATACAATTCAGCGGCAACTGGGGCAGGGAGTTTATTCCCCGCCAATCGCTGCTGACTCCCGGAATTAAATCTATTTTTAACCGTGATGCCAAAAGCATACAGCATACACCGGCATATATGATCCGTCCCCACGGTGAGAGTGATGAATTTAACGGAAAAGTCTATTTTGGCGGGCTGCAATGGACAGGTAATTTTAAACTCGATTTTGTAATAGAAAATAATGAAAGACTACAGGTAACCGGAGGTATTAACCACTGGGATTCACACTGGATTCTTAACAAAAATGAAGAATTTACCACTCCGAAAATAATAAGCGGCGTAGTGGGAGATGGCGGAACAAACGGTGCCAGCCAGAGGCTGCATCAGTATGTAAGAAATCATATTTTACCCAAACCTCATAATCTTACCCCTAAGCCTGTTCTTTATAACAGCTGGTATGCAACACATTTTGATGTAAATGAAGAAGGTCAGGTGGCACTCGCAAAAATTGCAAAGGAAATAGGTGTTGAATTGTTTGTAATTGATGATGGATGGTTTGAAGGAAGAAATGACTCGAGAGGCGGGTTGGGCGATTGGTATCCTGATGCAAAAAAATTCCCGAATGGTCTGCAGCCCCTAATCAGCAAGGTGAAAGAACTGGGAATGGATTTCGGCGTTTGGGTGGAACCTGAAATGATCAATGCTTCTACAAATCTGTATAAAAAACACCCTGAATGGGTGCTGCAAACACCAAACCGCACAAGCCATGAAGGACGCAACCAACTGGTACTGAATATGGCACGGGAAGATGTAAAACAATATACTATTGAATGGCTTGATAAATTACTTTCAGAAAACGACATAAAGTTTATTAAATGGGATATGAATCGAAACTGGTCTGAGACCGGATGGGTAGGTGCTTCACCGGATAAAGAGCGTGAACTGCGTATCAGATATATACGTAACATATATGAAATTCTTGACGTCATCCGTGAGAAACACCCTGAGGTACAGTTCGAGGCATGTTCCAGCGGAGGAGGAAGGGTTGATATGGGTATTCTCAGGTACACTGACCAGACATGGCCCAGCGATAATACAAATCCGGAGGACAGGCTGTATATACAATATGGCTATTCGCATTTGTACCCAACCAATACAATGCTGAACTGGGTAACCGATTGGGGATACGGCGATCATCAGAAAAATATTCCGCTTACCTTCAGGTTCCATTCGGCAATGGCGGCAACATTAGGCATTGGCGGCAATCTGACTGCCTGGGAGCAGGAAGACAAAGAGATTGCGAAGGAAATGATTTCCCTGTACAAGAAATTCAGGAATACAATACAGCAGGGAAAATACTATCGCCTGAAAAATCCGTTTGAAGAAACACGTTCTGCGGTACAGTTTGTTTCTCAGGACAGGTCAGAAAGTGTGGTTTATGCCTTCCAGGTATATGAAACCATAGCCGGTGTTCCGTACAATTCTGTCAACAACCGCCTGGTATTGCATGGGCTTGAAGAAGACGCCAGTTATTCTGTGTCCGATGGTGAAGAAGAATTTGTTATTTCAGGTAAAGTGCTGATGTCAAGTGGAATCGCCGTATATCTTAAAGGGAATTATGCAAGTAAAATGTTTACTATAACCAAACAATAAACCTGGAGTTAGAAGACTTGTGAATAATATGAATGCCACCCTGTCAAAAATAAGGCAATGAGCAAATTCAACATCAGGTATATATTTATGATCTCCATGGTTTCCGCTATGGGAGGCCTGCTATTTGGATATGACTGGGTAGTAATTGGTGGAGCAAAACCATTTTATGAAAAGTTCTTCCATATCTCCAATTCGGTTAACTTACAGGGATGGGCTATGAGCAGCGCACTCGCAGGTTGCCTTCTGGGAGCAATAAGCTCAGGAATCTTCAGTGACTGGTTAGGACGAAAAAGACTGCTCATTTTTTCTGCTCTTTTATTTACCCTGTCAGCCTTCGGGACAGGTGCATCAAACTCTTTTACCCCTTTTATCATCTACCGGATTCTGGGTGGTATAGGTATTGGTCTGGCCTCAAACCTTTCGCCCATGTATATAGCTGAAGTTTCTCCTGCCGCCATGCGGGGCAAATTCGTATCTCTTAACCAGCTTACCATTGTTATTGGTATCCTGCTGGCACAAATTGTCAACTGGCAGATTGCTCAGCCGGTAGATCCCGGTGCAACAGATGCCGATATTCTTGCTTCATGGAACGGACAGATGGGATGGAGGTGGATGTTCTGGGCAGAGACTGTTCCGGCCGGACTGTTTTTTATTCTTATGTTCTTTGTTCCTGAAAGTCCGAGATGGCTGGCAAAAAAAGGAGAGAATAATAAGGTGCTGGCCATTATGTCTAAAATAGGAGGCCTGGAATACGCACAATCAGAGTTAATAAACATAAAAACAACCCTGCAGGCAGATACAAAAAGGGTGCATTTTAAGGAGCTGCTTGCTCCCGGAATAAGAAAAATCCTCCTTGTTGGAATTGTGCTGGCAGCCTTTCAGCAGTGGTGCGGTATTAATGTTATTTTCAATTATGCTGAAGAAGTATTTGAAGCAGCCGGTTATGGTGTGTCAGATATTCTTTTTAATATAGTTGTTACAGGCAGCGTCAATCTTATCTTCACCTTTGTTGCGATTTACACGGTAGATAAAATAGGCAGAAGAGCCCTGATGTTAATTGGAGCTGGCGGACTGGCGGGTATTTATACATTCATGGGTGCAGCCTATTATTTTGAAATAACCGGCTGGCCCCTCTTACTACTGGTGGTTATGGCTATAGCCTGCTATGCAATGTCGCTGGCTCCTGTGACATGGGTCGTACTTTCTGAAATATTTCCCAACAGAATGCGTGGAGCAGCAATGGCCGTTGCAACCGTTTCACTATGGCTGGCAAGCTTTCTGCTCACATACACATTCCCGTTGCTTAATAATGCTTTCGGGGCTTCAGGTACATTCTGGCTTTATGGAATAATATGTATTGCAGGATTAATCTTTATCTATAAAAAACTACCCGAAACAAAAGGGAAGACGCTCGAAAAAATTGAAAAGGAGATTATAAAATAAGATGAATAAAGTAAAAGCATTTAAACAGGATCTGGTCCTGCCCACCTATAAACCAGGAAATACCGACATAAACCCGGTCTTCTTCGAAAAGAGGGTATTTCAGGGCTCATCAGGGAAAGTTTATCCACTGCCCATTATCGATAAAGTAAATAATCATAAAGAAGATATAGCGTACAATTCATTCGTTCTTGAGAACGATTTTGTTAAGCTGGTTATGTTACCTGAGATCGGGGGAAAAGTTTTTGAAGCCCAGGACAAGACCAATAATAATTATAACTACTTCTATCAGCAAAAAGTTATAAAACCAGCCCTGGTTGGTCTGGCAGGTCCCTGGATAAGCGGTGGTATAGAGTTTAACTGGCCACAACATCATAGGCCCGGAACTTATCTGCCAGGCGATGTTTATATCGAAGAAGAAACTGATGGTGCATGCACAGTCTGGATGTCGGAATACGACCCTATGTACCGTTTGAAAGGAATGCATGGAATTCGTATCAGACCTGATAGTGCACTGGTTGAATTGCGTGGCCGACTGTTTAACCGCACACCACTTACCCAAACCTTCCTGTGGTGGGCTAACATTGCTGTTGAGGTGCATAAAGACTATCAGAGCTTTTTCCCTCCTGATGTGCATTATGTGGCCGATCATGCCGTACGTGCCCAGAGTAGCTACCCGATTGCCGAAAACTATTATTATGGCATTCCTTATCATAATAGACAGGGAAAGAACGACCTGCGCAGATACGATAATATACCGGTTCCAACCAGTTACATGGTTTGCGAAACAAAATACAATTTCTTTGGCGGATACGACTTTAAAGCTGATGGGGGTTTTGTTCACGTCGCAAACAGGCATATTGCACCGGGTAAAAAACAATGGACATGGGGCAGTGAAGAATTCGGTCGTGCCTGGGACCGCGAACTGACTGATGAAGGAGGCCCGTATTTCGAGTTGATGTGTGGTGTATACACTGATAATCAGCCCGACTTTTCATATTTACTCCCATATGAAACAAAAAAATTCTCACAATTCTGGTGGAGCTACAGGAACCTGGGACCCGTGCAAAATGCCACTAAAGATTTAGCAATCCGACTTGAAATTCAGCAGGGCAATAAACTGGATCTGGGAGTCGGAGCAAGCCGCAGATTAGACAACCTTACATTTATCCTTATAAGACGAAACGACAAAACGGTCTTTGAAAAACAATCTGTTTCGCCGGAGAAACCATGGAGAAACAATACATTTACTATTGAGTCCGGACAGGAAAATGCAGTTTCACTGATCGTTACAGACGAAAAAGGCAAGGAGCTGATTGCATACCACCGCCGGGAAATAAGTAAGGAAAGAAACCGTAAGCCTGCCTTTGAGCCAAAACAAGCAGAAGAAGTTGAAAGCACAAACGAACTGGAATTAATTGGTGAACACCTGGAGTTATACCGTCACCCAACCCGCTACCCTGAGACATACTGGAGAGAAGCTATTGAGCGTGACCCAAAAAGCTACAAATCATATATTAGCCTGGGCCGTGCAGAGCTTAAAAACGGCAAATTTGTCGAAGCTGAAAAGAACTTCAGGACAGCTATTGGTATTATTACCACCTATCATCCGAACCCGGCTACGGGCGAGGCACACTACTACGGTGGCTTAAGCTGCTATTACCAGGGTAAAAAAGAAGAAGCATATGAATTATTTTATAAAGCAACATGGAATTTTGAGTGGCGTGCTTCAGCCTATTACCACCTGGCAGCTATTGACTGCCTGCAATCTGAATACCTGACAGCCCTGGAACACCTTGAAGCATCACTGGATACCAACCAGCAAAATAATAAAGCTGTAATTCTTAAAGCAATAATACACAAAAGACAGGGTAAAGCTCATCTGGCAAAACAAGGTCTTACAGATCTTCTTGCCACAGATCCGCTTGATCAATGGGCAAAATGTGAATCAGCAAAGCTGTCAGGAGATTTCAGGGACTTCCTTAATTCGTCAAGAAATGATGCCCAGACTATAATTGATATAGCATTTGATTATTCTGAGGCAGGATTCTATACTGAAGCTATAGATCTCATCGAGTTACATCACAGGGAGAATATCCCTGAGACTGCTGTTCCAAATCCAATGCGGAAATCCATTATGACCCGCTTTATTCTTGCATGGTTATATGATCTACAGGGAGATAATGGGAAATCCTCTGAAGTTCTGAAAAGAACCATGACCGGCTCTTTTGATTATTTCTTCCCCTCAAGAATACCTGAGCAAATAGTATTGGAGTGGGTATTGGGCAAACCTGCTGTCAATACAATTGTTGCATATGGACTGGGGAATTACTACTATAACCTTAAAAGGCATAAGG
>CAZGUR010000165.1:0-7492 GCA_964529295.1 uncultured Rikenellaceae bacterium
TGTAATCAATGGTTCTCTGCACCGTTGAAAGTTCCAGCGCCTGCGTTCTCACAACAACTTCCTGCGCCTGAGCCTCACCGGTATCTGTACCTTCAGCCTGGCCGTCCTTGTCCTGCTGCCCGCATCCTGCAAAAAAAACTGCCAGGATGGCTATAATTGAAAATAATTTACTGTAATTCATTTCCCTGATATTTATTCTTTTAAACATTTTTAAAAACTATTTAATAATTTCTCCAGTGCCAGCTTGGTCTGCAACAGGTCCATTAAGGCACTGATATAATTATTTTCGGCCTGCAGGTAATTATTATGTGCCTGTGTAAGATCAAGGCTGGAAGCCACTCCTTCCCTGTACTTGTTCTCAACACTTTCATACACCCTGTAGGACACTTCAACATTTTCTTTCTGGGTATTATACTGGTCGCGTGCATTTACAAGGTTAAACCTGAGCTGCTTCTCCTGCAACCTGAGCTGATCTGAGACCATATCCCTGTTATTCCTTTCTTTCTCAAGGTTTATCTGGGCCTTTTTCAGTTTGGAATAGCGCTGTCCGCTGGCAAATATGGGTACCGATACCTGGAAGCCCAGCATGGAATTGGGAAACCACTGCTGATCATTAAGCTTATCACCCATACCATTCTTATTCCATGCATAGAAGGCAGACAAAGTCGGCAGCATACCGGCCTTCGCATCCTTAACAGTCAGCTCCTGCATTTTTTCGCGTGACTCCACCAGCCTGAAATCAATATGGTCCCTGTAATTAAAATCACTGTCTATCAAAGTTTCTATATCCGCTTCAGCAAGCAGCTTATCAAGGTCGGTACTCAGCTTAATCTCCGTATCCATATCCAGTCCAAGCTGAAACCTGAGCATATTATAGCTGAACTCAAGGTTCCTCTGCATAGCCCTGATATTGGTTTCCAGTCCGCGTACATTGGTCAGCATCTGGTCAACATCAGTCTTTTCGGCCATACCAACCTGTTCCATGGAGCGGGTTGAGCGGTATATCTCCCTCAGGTTCTCCTCATTGCCGCCGAGCAGATCAAGAGATTCCTGCGAGGTAAGTATCAGGTAATATGTACTTATAACCTGCTCCCTGATATCTATCTCTGACTTTTCGAGCGACTGCCGGCTCATATTCTCTGCCAGCTTAACCGTCTGCACCCCTACAAAATAGGGTGCATTGAATATCATCTGGCTGGCCTGGAACCCATAGCTGCTGTTATATTTTGATCCGAACTGCACCGGCACCTTGGTACCGGGCTGTCCTATTATCTCTCCGGGCAGCAGTGTTGTCATTAGCTTGAGATTATCATTCAGTGATCCGCTGCCGTCAAGCCTGGGCAGACCATTGGAGATCACTTCCCATTTTGACATCTCAGCGGCCCTGACATCATACGCTGAAGACCTGACCATTTTATTATGCTCCACCGCATACTCCTGTGCTTCTTCCACTGAGAGGGTAAGTATGGTGTCGGCCTCCTGTCCCCGCACTACCCCACTGAAAAGCGGGATTATTAATAATATCAGCCATTTAATTCTCATCATCATTCGCATTTTATTCAATTTTTCTCTGTTCCTTATATTTATTTATCAGCTCCTGTCCCCTCCCGGTTGAAATACCGATCAGGTAATTAAAAAGAAGGTTATCAATTATCTCAAACCTTGAATATTTACCGGCAGGCAGGTACTCACTGTCACTGGTCAGATTGATAATGCCATGTATCCCGGCATTGACAATATCAATATTTATATCTTTCCTGAATATCTTTTCCTTAATACCTCTTTTGAGCATTGCCAGGGACATCTCATAATTCCTTATATCGCCCCTTTTGCATATCTTTTCAAAGACCTTATAGTGATACTTCTTAAGATCTACAAAATAAGTGGGGTTTATATTGCGGATATGTGTTGTTGCAAAATGCAGTATCTTGAACAGGGCTTCTATAACATTCTCCGAATCATCCATGATCTTTCTGAAAGCTGTCTTCTGCTTTTCTGCCATACTCATAATTACACTGTAAAGCAATTCGTCCTTATCGGCAAAATGCTCATATATAGTCCTCTTCGACATCCCCAGGTTATGAGCAATGGAATCCATCGTAACAGATCTTATCCCGTACTTCATAAATAAGTCCGCTGCTTCTTCAGTTAGTCTTTCCCTGTAATCCATTTCATTTTTTCTAATTGCGTGCAATAATGATAAAACTTTTCGGGTTCCCAAAGTTTTTTATGTTAAATTTCCATTAAAATCGGTGAACGGTGAAAATTTGCCGGTAAACAGAATTGACGATAAAGCCTGTAAGTGTATTACTCCAGCTTCGACTTAAAAAGATCTGGCAGGAAGTAAGGCAAAAAAATAATTACTTAATATCAAAAGTTTGAGTATTTTTATATCATCGTTTTGGATTATACAAAAACCTGACTAATAAAAAGAACCATGAAAACAAAATTTTTGCTTTTTACAGTTTGCGCATTGCTGATTGTGCCATTAAACACAGAGGCACAGGTTGTCAACATACTTAAAAAGAAGAAAAAAACCGAAGAAAAAAAAGAGGCTGAGACAACAGATGAAAAAATTGAGAAGCAGGTGGTAAAAGGTGTTCTCAGTATAAAAAACAGGTTGCTCGGCAATGATAAAGACACCACAGCAGTGAAGGAAGGATCAGCAGCAGAAGCCGGACAGGGTGATGCTGAAAAGGGTGGTTCAGGGGATAAAAGCTCCGGGGATGCAGGCTCTGAAAATGAAAGGGTACAGAAACAGGAGAGAAAGAGACCGGGTTTGGGAGCCCTGTCGGCCATCATGGGAGGCGGCGGTGCTGATGTGCCGCATAAGGAAAGTTATGATTTCAGTATGAGCATTAATATTGAAATACTGAGCTATGAGGATGGTGAAGCTAATAAAGCTACGGTGATCGGGTATACTACATATATAAATGAAAAGTCATCAGATGTGGCTATTGATATAAAACCACAATCTGAAGGAGGTGACTACCAGGCTGACATGACTATGATCTACGACAGGGATAATAACACAGTATTTATGCTGACCCGACAGGGGGATCAGAAGATGGCCATAGCCACCCCCATGGATGAGATTGAAAGCATGGTCGGTGATGAAGAAGGCGAAGATTATACTGATGAAGAGGATGAAGTTTCCTACACCAAAACAGGCCGGACAAAAAACATACATGGATATAAGTGCGAGGAGTACACCATGGTGGACGAAGACGGCCGTGCCGAGGTATGGGTTACCCATGATGCTGATTTTATTACCGGCAGGGAGCAGATGAAGGAAGCCGGTATACCCATGTATGATGAAGGCCCTTTTGAAGGTGGTATGGTAATGGAGATGGATGTTTTTGAAGAGGATTTAAAGACAATGAGCATGTATGTCAGGGATATCAATAAGAATATCCGTAAATCATTCTCCCTTGACACCTATTCAATAATGAATGTGGGCACGGGCGGAAAGAAATAGAAAATAGCAATTGTCAAGGCTCAGTTAAGGCTCAGTTAAGTTTAAGCCTGGCAAACCTGAGCAATAATTTCTTTTCGCCTGATTTATCAAAGTCAACCACGGCGGTTGTATTTGGTGGCTCGCCATCTATCTGCCTTATTACACCGCTGCCAAAACGGTCGTGATAAACCCTTGTCCCTTCCACAAGCTCATCCACGGCCGCTGTCTCCTGCCCGGACCTTTCACCGTTTACTGATGAACCTACTTTTTTAAAATTATGACCGGGATCTCTTCGCTGAACAGTCCTTTTTTCACTGAGCCCGGACCGCCCCCTGCCGTAATAGTTATCACTGCGGCTTCTCCTGACGGCATCGCCCCTTTCTGAGTTATTCCTGCCAACATTGCCCATTCCTGTATTGCTTCTGCCAGCCTTATTCCTGTCACCGGCAGAAGGAAATTCAAGGTAGTCATCATCTATCTCTGATAAAAACCTGCTGGGCTCACAGTTTTCCAGTTTACCCCACTTATACCTGTTACGGGCATAGCTGAGCGTTGCCTGCTCCTTTGCCCTTGTCACAGCCACATAGAACAGGCGCCTTTCCTCTTCAACCCCGCTTTCCTCGCTAAGGGACATAACAGAAGGGAACAGGTTCTCTTCCAGTCCGGCCACATACACATGCCTGAACTCCAGTCCTTTGGCCGAATGCATCGTCATCAGTGTCACCTTGTTCCTGTCCTCTTCCTTCTCTGTATCCCTGTCGGTCAGCAAGGCCACCGATTCGAGGTAGGCTGACAGTCCGGACTCTTCCCCATTGGTCTCGGCCGAGTCGGTAAACTCCCTGATAGCATTCAGCAATTCCTGCAGGTTCTCATACCTGCTTATCTCCTCCGGTGTCTGCCCGTACTTTAAATCTTTCATTATGCCCGTGGCCGTGGCTATCTACATTGCCGCATCCCAGGCGTTTAGTCCCTCACATTCCGATGCTATGGATCCGATTAATTCAGTGTATACCTGTATGCGCTTCCATGTACCAGGTGTGAGAAGGGACTTGTATGCACCCGGACCGGTAATAATCTCCCAGGCTGTAGTCTCCCCGGTCACTGCCGCTTCAAAAATCCTGTCCATGGTTGTCTTGCCTATACCCCTTTTGGGATAGTTGATGGTACGCCTCAGCGCTTCCTCATCGAGCGGATTGATAAGCATCCTGAAATAAGCCAGTATGTCTTTTATCTCCTTACGCTCATAAAATGACAGTCCGCCGTAAATCTTATAGGGTATATTCTTCTTCCTGAAGGTCTCTTCAAAGATCCTGGACTGTGCATTGGTACGGTATAACACCGCAAATTCCTGCCATTTAACCTGGTCCGATATACTGCGGTCGAAAATATCGGAAGCTATCCTGAAGCCCTCTTCCCCGTCTGTCATCGATTCGATGATCTTTATCTTGTTACCCTGTATATTTTCCGAGTATACCGTTTTTTTTATCTGCCCCTTATTATGATGAATTATGCTGTTGGCTGCTTTTACGATTGTCTTTGTTGACCTGTAATTCTGTTCAAGCTTATACAGTTTATAATCGGGGTAATCATTTTTAAAGTTCAGTATATTCTCAATTCGTGCCCCGCGGAATGAATATATACTCTGTGCATCATCACCTACAACGCAGAGGTTGCGGTGTTTCTCCGAGAGCTTCTTTATTATCAGGTACTGTGAGTAATTGGTATCCTGGTACTCATCAACAAGTATATATTTGAACCTTTCGCGGTATTTCTCCAGCACCTCCGGAAAATCCCTGAACAGTATATTGGTATTAAGCAGCAGGTCGTCAAAATCCATTGCCCCCGACTTGTAGCAGCGTGCTGCATAGCGCAGGTATATATCAGGCATCATAGGCACTCTGGCCATCCTGTCCCTTTCCGTTATAGCGCCGCTGGAGGCATAAGCCTTTGCCGTCACCAGGTTATTCTTTGCCGCCGATATCCTTGAGGCCACTGATGAGGGTTTATATATCTTGTCATCCAGACTCATCTCTTTTATTATTGTCCTGATCAGGCTGCGAGAGTCAGATGAATCATAAATGGTATAGCTTGAGGGATAGCCCAGCTTATCAGACTCGGCCCTGAGTATCCTGGCAAAGATGCTGTGGAAGGTACCCATCCACAGGTTTCTGGTGTTCTCATAACCCGCAATGGTCATTATCCTTTCTTTCATCTCGGCAGCCGACTTATTGGTGAAGGTAAGGGCAAGGACTGAATGGGCGGGTACCTCATTCTTCAGCAGGTGGGCTATCCTGTATGTTAGCACCCTTGTCTTGCCCGATCCGGCCCCTGCAATAACAAGCGCCGGTCCCCCGGTATTGATAACCGCCTCTTTCTGGGCCTCATTCAATTCACTGATATAATTAACTGCCATAGGGATATTTCCACATTAAGGTGAGCACAAAGTTACTAAAACTGATTATACATAGGTAAGCGAAATGCAGCAATCAACATTTAGTTTTCAACAAGCAAAACAGTGTGATAATGCTTGCAAAGGCAAGGCACATTTATTATACTTGCAGACAGATATACCAAACCAGGGCCTTTGCCGTTATTTTTCAGACCAAGCATTATAAAAAGAGTGAAATTATATATCACCATAGTATTTCTGACCTGCTCACTGACGGCCTGGTCACAGATAACAGCTCCCGGGGCAAGCGCCACAAGGTATACCGACTATTCATCCACCGGCAACAATGACCCGGTCTTTATCTTTTGTTCTTCCGACGGGCATGCTGATGCCACACTAAGGGCGGTCAGCCCGTCAGGCAGCGGCCCCTTTGATTTCAGCTGGTATGCATGGGACGAAACAGCATCCTCCTTTTCTGTAAGTCTTGAGCAGGAAACGGGAGTGATAAGCTCACAGCTGGAAGGGCTGCCGGAAGGTGGCTACAGGGTGGAGATAAGCAACGGTGTGGACCCTGACACAGCTTTCAACGCATGGGTGCATATTGACAGACCGGTGTCTGTTGCCGGACTGCAAAACTTTAAGTGTAATTATGTTGCACTGTCAGGTCATGCAGCCATTGACACATTCTTCTATTCAGATATCAGCAGCGGTGAACAGATAATGCTGCCCAATGATTACCGTTTTACATGGTCATCAGACCCTTCCTCGAGCATACCCTACCCCGAGCTGGATATTAACCCCCAGACCTTTGACCCCCCGCTGGATGATGTATGGTATAACCTGCATGTGGTTGACAGCTTCGGCTGCAGTGCCGATTCGTCCTTCTTCTATGAATCCATTCATGTGGAGGCCGATTTTGAGGCAGACCCTGTTCAGGGTGAGGCTCCCCTGGAGGTCTTCATATCTGATAAATCCACCAGGGCCAGCAGCTATATCTGGGAGTTTGGTGATGACTCACTATCATATATGGCAGAGCCCGGGTCGCATATATACTATGTCCCGGGCAGCTATAAACTGCGCCTTTACATTGAGAGTGACATGTTCTGCCGCGACTCCACCAGTGTCAATATAACGGTAGAGCCCTCATCACTGAATATACCCAATGTGTTTACACCCGACGGCGACGGCAGAAATGATTATTTCTATGTGGATAACAAATCCCTCAGGAGCATTTACGTCCAGATCTTCAGCAAAAGCGGCCAGAGGGTCTATGTTTTTGATGGCAGGAGTGATGCTCTTAAGGACTGGCAGGGCTGGGACGGCAAGATAGGCAGCAACTATGCCAGTCCGGGTATATATTTCTATATCATAAGAGCAAGCGGCTGGGACGATGTCCTTTACGAAGGCGAGGAATACCGCGGCTTTGTGTACCTGTACCGCTAGGTAATTAAGCCTCTTTCCGGAAACCTGCCGGTGCAGCCGTTCAGTCCGGATAAAAAATCACGAAGACAAGCCACGTTTAAGCGGGACAAGATCAGAATTTGACCACCCTGTATACCTTGATCATGTCATCAATTCTCAGCCTTACATAGTACAGGCCTGGACGGATACCTGAAAAAGGCAGCTGCAGCAGCATGCCACTATGT
>CAZGUR010000166.1:0-3818 GCA_964529295.1 uncultured Rikenellaceae bacterium
TTGTGCCAGTCAGGATTAATTAATAATTTTATAAGATGTTCTGTTAACTGGTTGACAGCTGTTGATTCTGCCGACTTGGTAAAATTAATACTTTTTAAGAAAAAAATACTGTCTGGTTTTCTTAACATATATTAAATGATATGGCTGTCGTATTAATATGGGGCCTTAACTTTAAAATTAGTCTTAATTATTTTATTAAGAGTCTATTATAATAACTTATTCTGTCCGGTATGGCAATACTGAATATTTTTGATAAAATTTTGAGCCCTATGGCCGGCCGGTCCTTCGATTTTATTGAATCTATGCCATCCCATGCGCTGGAGTTATTTTTAACACTGATAAGTGCATTGGCCGTTCTTATCACCCTTCATATTATTGTTCTCAGAAAAAGGAAAAGGATAAACCTTGAGCTGAAATCCAAAGCGGAAGAAATAGAGAAGGCCAATCGTGATCTTGAAAAGCTTAACAGGAAGCTGCTGGAACAGAAGGATACCATTGCCAGGGAGCTGGCTAACTCTGAGATGCTGTACAGCATTATACTTGACTCAGCCGATGACGGTGTTATCTTTTATAATACTGACTGGACTGTTAAATTTATGAATCCGGCAATATACTCTATTATCGGACTTGAATCTGAAACTGAAAAGCTTGTTGATATATTGAATGACGAACGATTTATCCATCCCGGCGATTCAGGTTTTCATAAAAAAAGGGCAGAGGCAATTGAAGAGAAAGGGTTTTTTGAAACGGAGATAAGACTGAAGCATAAAAACGGTAAATATATCGTTCTTTCAACAAAGCTTGTGGAGGTGAAGGATGAGTCCGGGTCATCCCTCGGTATATTATCCATCTCAAGGGATATAACATCTCTGAAGCTTACACAGGATCAGTTGATTATTGCAAAAGAAAAGGCGGAGGAAAGTAACCGGCTGAAGTCTACATTCCTTGCTAATATATCACATGAGATAAGAACCCCCCTTAACAGCATTGTCGGTTTTGCCAACCTGCTGGAGGATGTAAGCTCCAGTCCGGAGATGAGAGATGAGTATGTGGGATACCTTAACCAGAACACTGAGAAGCTGTTGCAGATTATTACTGATATAATTGATCTTAGCCGACTGGAAAACAATGAGATAGATATACGGTATCAACCGGTAAAATTAAATTCCATCCTGGATTATGCCAGCGAATATGCAGAAGGTTTAATCAATCGCAGCGGGAAGAATATTGCCTTCAGTGCTGAAAAAGGACTGAGCGATGGAAAGGATATTGTTTATACAGATGACCTGTGGCTTAAACGTATATTCAGGCACCTGGTTGATAATGCCGTTAAATTTACCAGGGAGGGCTCTATTGAGTTGCGTTCAGTTATGGCAGGCGCCTCTGTTATGTTTACAATAAAGGATACAGGTATTGGCATAAGCAAGAAGAACCTGAAAACAATATTTGAGCAGTTCAGGCAGGAAGAGGACGGTCATCACCGCTCTTTTGAGGGACTGGGTATAGGGCTCACTATGGCACGCAAGGTAGCAGAGAATATGGACGGGTTTCTATGGGTTGAGTCTGTTAAAGGTGAAGGATCAGAGTTTTTCTTTACCATACCCTACAGGCCTGTTGATGCCTCTGCCTTTAAGGAAAAGGAAAGAAAAGAGGATGAGAACGTTATTGGTCAGGACTGGACAGGTAAAACCATACTGGTAGCCGATGATAATATTGATATACTGAAGTTTCTTAACCATGTGCTTTCAGATACGGGTATTAATGTTATCCAGGCACGGTCAGGACTGGAAACCATAGAGATAATAAAGAAGGCAGAATCAATAGATCTTGTGTTGCTTGATATGCAGATGCCAGAAATGAACGGTCTGGAAGCAATGCTTGAGATCAGAAAACTGAAAGGGGATATTCCTATCATAGCCCAGACAGCCTTTATATTTGAAGAAGAGCAGAATGATCTGATAAGTGCCGGTTGTGATGCCTGCCTTCTCAAGCCTATCAGCCAGGACCAGTTGCTGTCCGTTGTCTCAGGCTTTTTGAAAAAGAACTGATCATAAGCTGTCCGCTTAAGAGCATCATTAATTTTTATGTCACTTAATTATTTGTTATTCTTGCATGGCATATCCTTTCAGCACCCCAGTCAGATAAAGTTTTTCAACAATGCCCATGTAATTATTCAGTCATATTATTTATGACTATTTTTAAGCTATCAAGATTGAAGTTATGCCAGATGATCTCTATGCTGATATAATCCTTCCCCTGTCAGTGGATACTTTATATACCTACAGGGTGGGTCCGGGAATTAGAGATAATGTTGCAAGGGGAAGCGCTGTTATCGTTCCACTGGGCAGAAAAAACAGGTATACCGGCATTGTAGCCAGACTGCACAATAATAAGCCTGACCTGGATACTGTAAAAGATATTATACGGCTTATCGCCAGTGAACCCTTTCTGAAAGAAGAGCAGCTGCTGTTATGGCAGTGGGTAAGTGAATATTACCATTGCAGTCCAGGTGAAGTGATGAATGCCGCCATACCTTCCTCATTGCTGGCCACTAACAGTAAAAGAAACTTTAAAAGAAAAACAGAAACCAGGGTCGGGCTGGCAGATGACTATTCAGAGGAGAAGATGAATGACTTGCTGGAAGGCATGCAAAAGACTCCGGCAAGGTACAGGCTGTTGATCACCTACCTTGATATGGTATCCGTCGACGGAGAGATTAATGCTGTGCCAGTCTCAAAGAAACGATTGCTTGAAGAATCAGCCACCTCGGCTTCCGTCCTTGATAAACTGATAGAGGCCGGTATCTTCAGATCCGTTGAGGTTGAAGTCTCCAGGTTCCCTGTAAGCACAGAGCGAAAATCCGCAATAAAAGAGCTTAGCAGCTCTCAGAAAAAAGCTTACAGGCAGGTGCTTTCGGGTTTCAGCAGGAAGGGTACTGTGCTTCTTCATGGTGTTACTTCCAGCGGGAAAACAGAGATTTATATCCATCTCATTGAGGATACCCTTAAAAAGGGGCAAAAGATTTTGTACCTCCTGCCTGAGATAGCGCTCACTACCCAGATAATTAACAGGTTAAGAAATAATTTCGGTGATCTTGTGGGGGTTTATCATTCAGGTCTTAATGATAGTGAGAAAGCGGAGGTTTACAGGAGGGTAAGCGGTGAATCACGACTGGACGAATACAGTGTGCTCCTGGGTGTCAGGTCGTCAGTTTTTCTTCCTGTTAATAATCTGGGACTGGTAATAATAGATGAGGAGCATGACAGTTCCTATAAGCAGTATGACCCTGCTCCCAGATATAATGCAAGGGATACTGCAATTATGCGTGCCCATATCAGCGGTGCCAGGGTATTGCTGGGATCGGCAACACCCTCTGTTGAATCAATGTATAATGCTCTTACCGGGAAATACGGTCTTTCCCGACTGGAACACAGGTACGGTAATATAAATATGCCGGAGATCATACTGGCCGATTCAAAAGAGGCATACCGTAAAAAAATGATGATATCCCATTTCACACCAGAGCTGATTGAGGCAATTGATAAAGCACTGGATAAGGGAGAGCAGGTAGTCCTTTTTCGTAACCGCAGGGGCTTTGCGCATTTCATTATCTGCGCCGACTGCGGATGGACGCCGGTATGTCCTAACTGCTCGGTAAATTATGCCTATCATAAGAATATAGGGCGCCTGTACTGTCATTATTGCGGGTCAGGCGAATATTTACCGGACCGCTGTGCCGCTTGCCAGTCGACCAATATCAGCCTGAGAGGATTCGGCACTGAAAAAGTGGAAGATGAAATAATCACGACCATTGAGGA
>CAZGUR010000166.1:3828-7447 GCA_964529295.1 uncultured Rikenellaceae bacterium
TTTTCCCTGATGCCAAAGTTGAAAGGATGGACTATGACAGCACCAGGCGCAGGGGATCGGTGGAGAAGATCATCAATGATCTTGAAACAGGAAAGACGGATATACTTATCGGGACACAGATGATCTCAAAGGGACTGGATATAGAGAATCTTACGGTGGTGGGTATACTCAATATTGACGGTATGTTGTTTTATCCTGATTTCAGGGCTTATGAAAGATGTTTCCAGCTGGCTTCACAGCTTAGCGGCCGTGCAGGAAGGAGAAAAACACAGGGCAGGGTGATTATACAGACATCAGACCCCCATCACCCGGTGATGAGGCAGATAATCAACAATGAGTATAAAGGAATGTACGAAAACCAGTTGGCTGAAAGAAAGGAATTTAGTTATCCACCCTTCACCAGGCTTATAAGGATATATTTGAAACACAGGGACCGCGACACACTGAACAGGGCAGCCGGCATTATGGCAGCAAACCTGCGGGAATCATTGCCTGGCAGGGTTCTGGGTCCTGAATTTCCACCTCATTCAAGGATACAAAATCTGTATATTAAAACCATATTGCTGAAAACCGAAAAGGGTAAATCATATAAATACATTAGAGAATTAATAAACAGGAATATCCAGGTATTACGCCGGGAAAAAGAATATACGGCACTCAGGATATATTCTGATGTAGATCCACAGTAGACCGGTACTGTTAGAATAAAATTTGGTACATTTACAGGCAGAAGAAATGAGTAAAAAATGAAAGGCAGGAAAGCAGGGGGGAAATAATTACCGGCTTTTCATGGTAATAAACAATTGAACTTATGAAAATTGAAGTGTCTGATGGTGAGATAGTTGATAAGTTGACTATTATTGAAATAAAATTATCAAAAATAAAGGACAGCACAAAACTGAATAATCTCCGGAAAGAATTTGAAATACTTAACGCGGCAGTAAAGAAGATAATAAAGAAAGATGATCCCTTATACCGGGAACTGTATGATATTAATCTTAAGTTGTGGGATATCGAAGACAGGATCAGGGACCTTGAGAAGAGCAGGGATTTTGGTGGTGCATTCATTGAGACGGCCCGTTCCGTATATTTTACAAATGACCGCAGGTCTGAGCTCAAACGTATGATAAACGAGCAAACAGGTTCTGATCTTATTGAGGAAAAATCATACGAGGATTATAGCTGATAAATGTCTGAGAGGGAATACATACTGGTGATAAGACTCTCTGCAATGGGTGATGTGGCCCTTAGCGTTCCCCTTATAAGGGCTGCAGATACAGGCAGCTATAAGGTGCTTGTTTTAACCAGGTCTTTCTTTGCAGGTTTTTTCAGTAATATTGAAGGATTGGAGGTGTTCAGTGCTGAAACCGGTGGCAGGCATAAAGGTCTGGCCGGTATTGTAAGGCTGTACAGGGATATTAACAGCTCATACAGGATCAGGATGGTACTGGACCTGCACAGTGTTCTGCGCTCATGGCTTCTTGGCTCATTATATCTTATCAGGGGTACCAGGGTATACAGGATAAACAAGGGAAGGAAGGAAAAAAGAGATTTTATCAAACACAGGCTGAGAAGTGATCTTCCACATACCATTGACCGCTACCGTGATGTTTTTTCAAAGGCAGGTTTCTCAGTGGGTGAACCTGTTATTCCTGCCTTCAGCCTGTCCGGTGATGCTGAAAAAAAGGCTGATGAGCTTATAGCAGGCAATATACCGGCAGGACATATGATAATAGCCGTTTCACCCTTTGCAAAACACTGGACCAAGATGTGGCCTCTAAGTAAGATGGAATCGCTGATGACTCTTTTATCTGAGCGCGAAAAAGTTTCTTTTCTGTTGTTTGGAGGAAAGGATGAAGCCGCTGACCTGGAACTCCTGGCCGACATGTTTGCCAATTCACTGGTGGTGGCGGGAAAGCATGATATGCAGACTGAGCTGGCACTGATAAGCAGGGTAACATTTATGATAAGCATGGATTCATCCAATATGCACATGGCAGCATTGTCAGGCATCCCCACTGTCAGCATATGGGGAGGCACTCATCCTGATACGGGCTTTGCCCCCCTTGGTTCACAGCCGCATACGCAAATAGGACTGAGACTGGAGGATCCTGATTGCAGGCCATGCACTGTATTTGGCAAAGGAGAATGCATACGTGAGGATGTTAAGTATAAATGCCTTGAAGATATAAGTCCGGATATGGTATATAATAAAATAAAAGAGCTTATGTTTTAGGCTTTTTACTAAAAGAGCTTGTGTTCCGGGCCTATTACTTTTTGACCTGTTCGGATAATGAATAAATATTATCCACCAGCCTTTTCCAGCTGAATTTTTCTTTTTCGGATCTTATGCCTTCCGAGTATGCCCTGTACCTGTTATTTTTAAAAAAGTCAAGCAGTGCATCTGCCACCTTACCCGGACCGGGTTTTACAACATAGCCTCCCTTACCATGCGGAATGATCTCTGACAATCCCCCCACATCAGTAACCAGCATTGGCTTGTTAAAATGATAGCCAATCTGTGTTACACCGCTTTGTGTGGCAGACCTGTAAGGCTGTGCTATTATATCGGAGGCACAGAACCAGCTGGCAACGTCCTTATCCGGAACAAAGTAAGGATGTATAATAATATCCTTCTCCAGGTCGTGTTCTTTTACCAGCTCATCATATGGCTCGCGCGGAGTGTAAAATTCACCTGCCACAAGCAGTTTTATTTTCATATTTCTGAACTCCCTGTTTGCAAAAGCATTGATCATAATATCCAGGCCCTTGTATTTCCTTACCAGTCCAAAAAAGAGTATATACCTGTATTCAGGGTCCAGACCAAGTCTCTCAATAGCCTGCTCGCGGCTTATGCTTTCACCGAAATTATCAAAAACAGGATGCGGCGAGAATATACGTGGCTTATCGCTGTCAAAACGGCTGAGCTCACTGAGAACAGATCCTGACATAGCAAGAAAGCCGTTTATATGCCTTACAAAATACCCGGTTAACAGCTTGTCGCCAGGCCTTTTCTCGTGGGGGATAATATTATCCACTATGCTCAGGATCCTTGTATGCCTGTTTTTTGCTATTATTTTAGCTATGGTGCCAAAGCAGGGAGCCATAAATGGCAGCCAGTACCTGAAGATGACTATATCCGGGTTTTCCCTTCTGATTCTCTTTCCTGTTCTTATCCATGAAGGAGGCCATACTGAGTTTATACTCCTGCTGATATCTGTGTCCGGACGGGCAGGGGTATCTGTATACTGTGTTTTTCCGGGAAAGAGTATGCCGGGATACTGCAGGGTGAAGGTCTCTATCCTGGCATTACCACCCCCTGCCTGCATTTCGCCAGCAAGTCTCTCGTTAAAAGAGGCAATCCCTCCCCGGTATGGATGGGCCGGTCCTATTATCACTGTGTTATACATAGTCTTTCAGTACTCCCTGTAAAGATAGTTAAGTAAGGACAGCTTTGCCAGAAAGCAGGCTCTTAAATTTTTACATAAAGTATTTGCCTTCCTTCCTGCAGGTTTATCGCAGCATTAAAAAGTAAATGTCAGAAACATGTAATTAATATGGTTTGTAACTATTTACCAGGGTATACCCCTGTATTGAATTTTAAATATTCGCTTCTATT
>CAZGUR010000167.1:0-7434 GCA_964529295.1 uncultured Rikenellaceae bacterium
TGATTTTAAGGGAAAGGTCATATGGGGTGCTACGGCAATGATGCTGCATGAGATGCTGGTAGTGATAAAAAGGACAGGTTTGGTATAAGCCTCAATCATGTTGCATCCAGGAAGTTGGCATAATGCTCATAACGATCCAGCACTTCAATAACATAATTATAAGGCTCTTCCCCCCTGCAGAAGCCATGTTCCACCACCGGGTCATGATAAAATTCCGGGTCTGATTTCCGGAGAAGGTAATAGGCCACATTATTATCCCATACATCGGGATCACGTCCGTACTTGCGTGCAAGCTGCCGTGCATCAAGAACATGACCCGGACCAACATTATATGCAGCAAGGATAAACTTTATCCTCTCCCCCTCATCGGCAACCTTATCTTCAAACATATCCTGCAGCCACTCTATATATTTAACACCGGCCCTGATATTATTTTCCGGGCTGGAATAAATATCAATGCCGAACTGCTTACCGGTTGATGGCATCAGCTGCATCAGTCCATATGCTCCTGCCCAGGACCTCACGTCAGGTTCAAAACGCGATTCCTGCAGAACAAGTGAAGCCAGCAGTCGCCAGTCCCAGTTAATCGAATCGCTGTATTGTCTGAAATATTGATCCCAGCGTGATATTTTGCCTTCACCCAGGCTGTAGTAATCAGACATAACTATATGCTTTGACCTGGAGTTCTTAAAGTACTTGGCATAGATCAGTGCATAGCGCCTTGTATCCCTGAACCCCTCTATCCATTTATTAAGCTCGGCAAGAAGCTTATCCGAACCGCTTTTTCTAACTGCCCATGCCAGGTTCTGTTCAAAACTTACAGGTGTTTCAAGGTCGATATCAGGGTAATAAGTGCGGTTGACCATAGCTATATTCTCGTCCGATACGGTAAAGTTAATTTCACCATCAGCAACCAGCTTGATAAGCTCTTCCACTTCCATGGGTACTTCAACAATATGAATGGTATCACCTATCTCACCCTGCAGATTCTTCATTCTCTGGGCATAGGATGATTCGGTCTGCACATAAACCGTCCGGTCGGACAGCTCCAGCAGGCTCCTGACGAGCATATCATCGATCTCATCCATGGTCATCTGCCTCCAGTTATCAGGTCGCTTCTGAACCAGCACCTGCCTGGTCTGGCTTATGGGCCGGGAGAATTTCACTTTCTCTTTTCTCTCATTATTAACAGTCAGGTTAAGAGCCATCATGTCTATCCGCCCGTCATTAAGCATCTCAAAAGAAAGGCTCAGGTCATTCTCTGTTACTATCTCAAGTTCAATCTGCAGATAATCGGCAAACTCCCGGAGCAATTCAAACTGAAAGCCCATAGGTTCACCCTTATATATAAAATAACTTATTGAATTATAGTCGGTGAGGGCAACAAGCTTGCCCCTTTCCCTTATCTGCACCAGATCGCGACTGACAATACCGGGATCATCAGTAAGAGATGCTCCGCTATCACATGAAGAGAAAAGTAGCATTATTATTACTGCAAGATATATCAGCTTTATATAATTAAAGCCTGTCATACCCCGCCGTATATGCATTTCCTTCTCAGACATGATATGCAATATACTGATTAATTATAAAATGTCCATGCAAGACCATACTTGAACATCCGTATACTAATCGGATAATACGGGCTTGCGAAATAATCATAGCCCATCAGACCATGGTTAACATGATCAAAGGCTACAAATATCCTGGTACGCTTAAGTTTTATATTGGCAAATACATTAATAAGAGGGTAATTACCTGTTTTCATCTCTCTCTGATTATAGAAAACCCCTGTTGCCGGCATATAGGCATATGAATAATAAGATGTATTATACTCCGCCTCAAAGCCCAGCTGTGTCTGCAATCTTCCATCAGTAATGGCAAAATAGAACTCATGGTCAAAATAGAAAGCTGTCCTGGCACTGACAAGGGGAAGATCAAGAACATTAACCTTACTGCTTTTCTGGAACAGAAGACTATTATCAAACCTGAATTTCCAGAAACTGAAATTCTTATCCACCCTGCCACTGATAACAGATACAGCAGCATCATGCTGAGCAGGCATGGCCTGGCTGTTAAAGTATAACATATTGTTTAACAGGGCGTAATCCAATCCTGCTTTAAACTCTATCCCAGGGTAATCAAATGATCCGCCAATATTTATCCTGAGTTCCTTATTATAATCATTCTCCCATTCAAAATGATTACTGCCCCAGTTATTCATCCACCATGCCGGACCATTGTTATGAATACTTCCCCTTAGACCCAGTTCCGACCTTTTATCTCCCTCATTAAAACTCTTGTTTATCCGGCCCTTAAGCTCAAAATCGCCTGACCTTAAGCCCGAAAGGTACAGCTTGCCGTCAGCATGCCATCCCAGCTTAGCACCAATCTTACCGAACAGTGTCCCCAGCACCGCATTTGAACCACGGGCCCATCGCAGCGAATCAGCCGTAATCTCTTCCTCATGGGTGGGCATAATCTGGAAAAAGACATTCTGTTCATTTACCAGTCCAAGGCCAATGCCGAGCTGGAACCTGGCAGATTCACCGGTACTGAAATCAAAGCGAAGGGTGTTTTTCATCACCCTGGTATATAATGAATCAAAGCTTACATTATCATTAATATATATTGAATCATAAAAACCGGAACCGGGATTATCATCCACGTAGAACCTGCTGCCTTTTTCATATTCCAGTATATGCGAAAATGTTCCGCTAAGACCATCCCTTTCATTATTTTTCAGGCTGTCAGCAACAGCCTCACTGCTTCCCTTTCCCAGAGTGTATTTCTGGATAAGCTGAAAATTCATATTCTTTATTGTGTTCTGAGCCTCATTCAGACCTCCCAGGTTAACAGGCACATCCCCGGTATCAAATTCATCCAGGGCGCCGGGATCCGACACGCCTCCATTTTCATTCATCTTAAGGCTATTGATGCTCCATGATGCAAAAGCCTGGTATGGCTTTCCGGTGTATGATGAATGCAGGGTGAAAGCCCTGTCGTCCGATTTCTGGTAGCTATACTGTCCCAGACTGTAAATTATGTCAAGGTCAAGACCTACATTAAGGAATGGATTGACGTTTTGTGAATGCCTGACCCCAAGCGTTTGTTCTGCCTGGCCTCTCTCACCACCATAGGTCCATTTCAGCTCTGTAAAGGGTACCTGGGTATCTATATATCTTTTATTACCGTCATAATGCATATAATACCTCAGGTGCCTGTAGATAAATCTCTCGGGGCCGACAGGCCGGTCAAAGAAATCCGTTTCAACCCAGGGTAATCCGTAATTGCCAAGGTGCTGGAAGAAGGGAGATATTCTCTCTGTCCTCTTATATCTGTGAAAGCTGCCTATCAGTGTATCAAAGGGAAGCTCAATAATACCGGTGTACATCTCGTTAAGCCTGTACTGCCTGGTGACATGAGTAACAGAGTCTTTGTCCCCGGGTGGTATTCCTCCGGACTGGGAAAAAGCGTTAACTGTGATAAAAAACAGGATGATATATATGAATGCTCTGTTCATGGCTTCCAAAGATAATTAAAAAGTCATGAAACGAACATGATCCTGGCGATACGATCTCATGCACTAATCCACATTATCATTCAGATATGCATTATCATCCCTCAGGGAGGGCTCATCATCATCATTATCTGACAGGGTGAATTTTGACACTTCGGACCTGTCCTTCCCCTTATCGTTACCAAGCTTTATCTTTTTCCTTATAAAGGCAGGCACATCTTCAAATTCATCAACATTCTCACGCATGGTTTTATTTGAGAGTCCTTCCTTTTTTAAAATATTCTGCATATGCTTTATCTTCCTGAGTGCTCCGTCGCCCCGCTCTTCCCTTTCATCATCATCCTTATCACGTGTCACCATATCAAACTCAAGCTTTTTCTGTGCCTCATCTTCGTAATCATCAAGCACACCGGTCTTTCTTGTCCTGACCTTTATACCGCTTTGTTCATCCTGATTGCTTTTTTGCTGTTCACCAGTGCTTACCTGTCCTGTCTCAAGATTTATCTTCTCGGTTTTCGAAGATGATTTATAGGGTTCCAGCACACTGTTTGGTTCAAAACCTGTGGCTATTACTGTTACGCATACGCGGTCACCCAGACTCTCATCTTTTGACAGTCCGCGTATAATCAGTGCATCACCCGAAGCCACATCATACACATAGTCTGTTATCTCACCCAGCTCGTCCATCGTAAGCTCATGGTCGCCCACGCCGGTTGTAATATTCAGCAATATACTCCTGGCCCCGTGTATATCATTGGAATTGAGCAATGGAGATGATATGGCTTCTTCTATTGCCACAATAGCCCTGTCTTCCCCTGCCGAAGAACCTGTTCCCATTACAGCAGCACCGGAGTCATGCATAACTGTCTCCACATCAGCAAAATCAACATTAATATATCCTGCTACAGTAATTATTTCAGCTATCCCCTTCACGGCCATGGTAAGCACATCATCAGCTTTTGCAAATGCTGTTGATACTGGCTGGTCACCGAATATCTCCCTCAGCTTTTCATTATTAATCACCAGCAGTGAATCAACATGGTCTTTCAGCTCGCTAATACCATCCACTGCATTCTTTATTCTTATTTTTCCTTCCGACTTAAACGGAATGGTCACAACGGCTATTGTAAGCAAGCCTGCCTCTTTACAGGCCCTTGCTATAACGGGTGCTGCACCTGTACCTGTTCCTCCGCCCATACCTGTGGTAATAAATACCATCCTTGTATTGCCGCCCAGGGCCTTCAGAACCTGGTCAATATTTTCCTCGGCGGCCCGTCTGCCTACCTCAGGCTTACTGCCTGCACCCCTCCCTTCGGTCAGATCCTCGCCTATCTGCACTTTAACCGGGATACGGCTTTCTGCCAGGGCCTGTGCATCGGTATTGCAGACAACAAAATTAACATCTGTAATACCTTCATTAAACATGTGATTCACTGCGTTATTACCACCGCCACCAATCCCCAACACTTTAATTATTGAAGATCTCTCAACCGGCAGGTCAAAATTCATTAATTCCTCAGACATGGCTATTCATATTTAATAATCAATATTTCCAATACACCGGCCTGCAATTTACCGGGTTATATCCTGGTCTTCCGTCTCGAACATCTTGCTCAGGCTTTTCTTGAATTTCTCAGCCCAGCTCAGTTTTCCATCATACTCATCATGCATTTCCGTTTCAATTCCGGCTTCCTGTCTCCTCGCTGCTTCTTCCTGCTCTTCGATCATATCAGCCTTTTCACCGGCATTAAAATTACTCTTATATGTTTCAAGGTAATCAAATCCCCTCATTATCAGGCCAACACTGGTTGAAAACATAGGCTGATTTATCTCCTCCCTGGAGTTACCGGAAAGATGCTCATTTGGCAATCCCACCCTTACATCCATGGCGGTCTTGAACCTGACCAGCTGAGGCAGGTGTTTAAGCATTGCTCCTCCCCCTGTCAGCACAACACCTGCTGATATCTTATCTGCATAGCCGGATGACTGTATCTCAAAATTCACTGCATCAATAATTTCCTCCATCCTGGATTGTATAATATAGGCCAGGCTCTTAAAGGATATCTCTTTAGGCTCGCGACCGCTTATGCCCGGTACAGAAACAACCTTGTCCTCAGGGGCAATATCACCCAGAGCTGATCCGTACTGCACTTTCAGTTGCTCAGCATACCTCTGCAGTATGGAACATCCCTCCTTAATATCCCTTGTGACAACATTACCCCCGAAAGGTATTACAGCGGTATGCCTGATGATATTGTCATAATATACAGCCACATCCGTTGTTCCGCCACCAATATCCACCAGTACCACACCGGCTTCCTTTTCATCATCTGTAAGTACAGCATCTGATGATGCCAGCGGCTCCAGTATCAGGTCCTTAACCTTAAGTCCCGACTTCCTGATACATTTCTCAATATTTTTGGCTGAGGCAACCTGGCCAATCACTATATGGAAATTAGCCTCAAGCCTCTTACCGCACATACCTATGGGGTTCTTGACACCTGTCTCATTATCAACGATAAAATTCTGGGGAATGACATGTATTATCTCCTCACCTATCTCTATGGGTATCTTATGCATATCCTGGGTAAGGTTGAATACATCTTCCTTTTTTATTTCATCATCAACGGAATCGCGGTTAATATAACCCCTGCTTTTCATACTTTTTATATGCTGACCGGCAATTCCCACGAAAACATCGGTAAAGACTATCCCCGATCTCTGCTGCACATCTGCAACAGTGCTTTCAATAGCACTGACGGTCTCCTCAATATTCAGGACAACCCCTCTCTTAACACCGTTGGAGGGAGCCTTACTCAGTCCGAGGATCTCAATTTTCCCGTTCTTGTTAATCTTTCCGACTATTGAAACAATTTTTGTTGTTCCAATGTCAATTGCTGCTACATACTGTTCGTTGGTATTCATAACTTCTTCAATATGATATGGTTTAACTATATTTTATTATTATTTTCTTTTGCATACAAGCTGTCCTTTATAGCGCATATCTATTTCCTTATACATGTCCCACCCGGCTGAAGCCAGTGTATTCCTGTAGAAGGTTTCCAGAACATCCAATTTTGATTCATAATGAACAGGGGTACCAAATCTAACTATATGGTCACCAACGCGTGGAACCAGCTCTATCTCTTCCCTTTCATTAATATATATCTGCTCCAGCTGCCTGTCCCAGAATTCACTGGCTTTTATATATTCTGCTATGCCAAAAACCTGCCTTATCAACATATTACCATCCTGCTCCAGTATGCTCTCTCCCAGAATGCATTTATCGGGCACCTCAATATTCCCTGACACCACCAGCAGCCTTGGGGTATAGTTATGGCTGTGAGGTATAACCTTACCGGACTTGTCGATATAATAACTATTGCCATATTCGCTAATAACCCGTATTAAAGGATTGCGTTGATCAGCCTCAATATGTATAACACCATCAACAGTGATGTATACTTCAAGGCATTCCAGCTCAGGCAGGGCAGACAGCACCCGCTCTATCCTTTCCGTATCAATCCCCTCCAGCCCTGATCCCAGCAGGTCCGGCTCCTCATCCCGGACCATGGTAAGCAGCCTGCCGGGTGTGACAAACTTATACTCCACTGAATCAATAATGCTTATACTGATAGCACTGCACGGCTGATCATACACCCTTGCTGACATGAATGATGGCATTATTATCAAATAAAGCACCAGCGGCAACCACCATATTTTTTTTATCACTCTTATCATATCCGTCTTTTAAGCATATCCTCAATTGGTCCAACAAGCCTGTCTATATCTCCGGCACCGAGGGTCAACAGGATTTCAATCTCCATGTTCTCAAGCAGTTCCGTTATCTTTTCCTTAGCGGCCAGCTGTTTATCCTTTAAATTCATTTTCGCATATATTATCCCGGAGTCAAC
>CAZGUR010000168.1:0-7405 GCA_964529295.1 uncultured Rikenellaceae bacterium
AGAGACCGAGACCGATGTAGTCACGGTGGTGGGCAAGAGCTGGGATCTTCATGCCGAGGACATTCTGGAAACCACCCTGGACGAGAACCTGCGAATGATTCAGGAGACGGTGGCCTATCTCAAGTCCTGCGATAGGGAGGTCATTTATGATGCAGAGCACTTTTTCGACGGGTATCGCTGCAACCCCGGCTATGCCTTGAAGACCGTGGCGGCGAGCTTAATGCATACACAACAAAAGAAGAAACAGCCGTCTATGGTTCATTCCTGAAAAATGATTATAACAAGGCCCTGGATATTATAAGCGACATTATTAACAATTCAACCTTTCCTGAAAAAGAGCTGAAAAAAGAAAAAGAGGTAATAATAGAGGAAATAAACTCCTATAAGGACACTCCCTCTGAACTGATCTTCGATGACTTTGAGGAAATGATATATTCCGGTGCTCCAATAGGAAGAAGCATACTGGGAACGGAAGATTCGGTGAGATCATTCAACAGGGGGATGATAGCTGATTTTATTGATAAGAACTACAGCCCTGAAGGCATGGTGGTTTGCTCCGTAGGGAATATCAGGGACAAACAGCTGATTAAACTGTTTGAGAAATATTTTGGCGATATAGAAAACAAACAGGACAAAAGGCAGAGGAATGCATTCACAGGATACAGGCCGCAGAAAAAGATAATTAGTAAAAATACATGGCAGGATCACTGCATAATAGGTAACCTGGCATATGACGTGAAGGACAGAAGGCGCCTGACCATGTTCCTTCTGAATAATATTCTGGGCGGCCAGGGACTCAACTCAAGACTTAACCTCTCACTGCGCGAAAAGAACGGTTTTGCCTATAACGTGGAGTCAATGTATATACCTTACCTTGACAGCGGGGTGTTTATGATCTATTTCGGTACAGAGGCCAGGAACAGGGACAAAAGCATCAGCCTTGCCCTGAAAGAGCTGAAGAAACTCAGGGAAACAAGTCTGGGCAAGGCACAGCTGCAAAAAGCAAAAAACCAGATGAAAGGCAAGATAGCCAGGGCATGGGAAAATCATGAAAGCCATATGCTGTCAATGGGCAAGAACATACTGGTGTTTGACCGGATGGAACCAATAGAAAGCCTGTATGGGAAGATTGACCTACTGTCAGCATCCGACCTGCTCGAGTCAGCCAACGAGATATTCCCCGAAGATATGCTGTCAACACTTATATATAGTAAATAATGGATATTGACATCGAAAAATATATTCTTGACAATAGCAGCCCTGAAGATGCCCTGCTGAATGAGCTGTACAGGAAAACATATACCTCGGTGCTCAACCCCAATATGATATCCGGACATATACAGGGTAAACTGCTGGAGATGATAACAGGAATGATCAGGCCGGAAACAGCGCTTGAGATAGGCACATACACAGGCTATTCAGCTATAAGCATAGCAAGGGGCCTTCCTGAAGGATCTAAGCTCCATACTATTGAGATCAATGATGAACTGGCAGATATAAGCGGTGAATATATAAAGAAAGCCGGGCTGGAAAACAGAATAGTATTCCACAGCGGCGATGCCCTTGTTATAATGAAAAAACTGAACCTCTTCTTTGATTTTATCTTTATTGACGGAGATAAAAGACAGTATCCCGGGTACTATAAAACAGCCGTCGATATACTCAAAAAAGGAGGATATATACTTGCCGATAATGTACTGTGGGATGGCAAAGTAATTGATCCCCGGGCACAAGACCCTATGACTGAGGGTATACGCGAATTTAACCGGATGGTAAAGGCTGATAACAGCACAGAAAACATAATTATACCCGCCAGGGATGGTCTTATGCTTATCCGGAAATATTAAAAACCTACTTCTCGGGCTCGGGAGAATCCATCTCCCCGGTAATCTCCTTTATCCTGATAGCATTGAGCTCCTTTGACACCGTAGTAAGATTCATCATTATGGTTTTATACTCCGGGTACTTGTTGTATTTTTCCCTCAGGGTATACATGATATTCAAAACCATCTTCTGAAGATTCTCACTTGCTTCAAACTGTTTATGACTTTCAGTGGTCATTTTACCAGGTTTTTTATGACAATTTCAATTAATTAGCGTGCAAATATAGTACAATATAATAAATTGAATTTAAAATATCACAGAAACAAGGTCCTTAAAAAAAAATAAACTGTTCAGTCACTTACATATTAAATAAAGTGCCGATCTATAAAACATCTTTACGAATGATAGTTACAAACTGGAAAAATGGTGGTATAATTTTTGAGAGTAGTAATATAAATATCAGCTGATCCGGTTTAAATTTTTCATTATTCCCGGGTTAGAATATTTAAAAAGTAATCGTTATGGACAGAAATAAAGTATTAAAAGCATCAGTGTTATTCACTGTTTTTCTTATGATGGCACCAATCCTGGCGGCTCAATATTACAAAGCAACCACAAAATCCGTAACCCGGCTGTTTGGCGATAAGGAAAATGTAAGCTCCGTAATAGCTTATATCCCTGAAGGTACAGAACTTGATGTACTTGTAGTTGAAGAAGATTACCTTAAGGTCATTTACGATGAGGAAGAAGGCTTTATCCCAACAGAGAAAGCCGTACTCAGGAATACCGAGGGGGAAATATTGCAGGTTGGTGATCAGGCAGAGGAAGCAGTTAATGTCAGGCAACCTGCTGACAGGCGCGAAATGCTAATAAACAAATACGGCTCCAGAACCGGTATGGCTATCTATCAGAATAAGATATGGAAAGGGATGAAAAGTGATATGGTATTTGACAGCTGGGGTAAGCCGCTAAGGGTTGACAGGCTGACAAAGGGTTCGGATATACAGGAAAGATGGATATATACCGAATCATATGTTATTTTTGAAGATGATATCCTGGTTGATTGGGGTCCGGTAGCAAGACGTTAAGAAAGCTTCATGGCCTACATTCTGATAAGGGAAAAATATATGTCGGCTGAAAACGACAATAGGGATTCACGACATTGCATCGGGCAGTAAAAACCAGAATTCACTGCCCTTGCCGGGTTCGGATGAAAAACCAAAATCACCGTTCATCAGCTGGATGAATTCCCTGGATACCAGCAGTCCCAGTCCCGTTCCCTTTTCACCATCTGTGCCTGGCGTGCTTTTTATCTCCGCCAGATCATAAAGGGATTCCCGGGTCTTCGCATCCATCCCAACACCTGTGTCTTTAATGGCAATCCTGGTATAAGCATCCTCTTTGGACGTACTTACTGAAACCTTCCCGCCAGGAGGAGTGAATTTAACTGCGTTGGAAAGGAGATTCCTGATAACTGTTTCAGTCATCTGTTCATCGGCATAAACCATAAGACTTCCACTGATATTATTTTCAACTATTGTATTTTTTGAAGAGGCCTGCACCTCGAGTGCCTTCAGCACATCACTGATCAGTCCGGAAAGATCAAAAGCCCTCAAATCCGGTTTTATAACACCTCTCTGAAGCCTGCTCCAGTCCAAAAGGTTATTAAGCAGTTTGTAGGTATGCAGTATACTTTCCCTGAGAACACCCAGCAATTCAAGCTTATCCTCATCTGAATAATCATCCCATTCCTCGGTAATTATTTCTGACAGGCCCAGCAATGAACTGAAAGGTGATCGCAGATCATGAGCCAGTATTGAGAAAAAACGGTCTTTAGTGGCAACCGCCTCCCTGAGCTGTGATTCAGATTCTGATAATTCCTTTGTCCGTTGCTCTATCTGCCTGTTAAGAAAGGCTTTCTGCCTTGTTAAATACCTGGTCCGGAAATATATAATGGCAAAAATAATAATAATAAGGATTATCAGACCAAGTATCCTTGCAATGGGTGTCTGAACAAACAATGGCTCCACCTTTATTTTCATGGCAGATTCATTGCTTACCCATTTAACCCCGTCATTTGACACGGAGAGTGAAAGCAAATAGGTGCCGGGGTCCACATTCGTCAGTGAAATACGCCTGTTATACCCAAGGTCAATCCACTCGCTTACCAATCCAGGGATAGTGTACCTGAACATGTTCTGTTTATCAAGCATAAAATCATTACCGCTTATTTCAAAGGAAAAAAATCTTGTACCAGCAGGTACTGTAACCTTATTGGTATAAGGCAGCATAGTATCCAGCGAGACAGGCTGGTTATATTCAAAATACCCTGTAACCTGCGGATAAGGTTCAGGAAGATCAAACTCTTCCGGATCAGAGGAAAAGCTTATTGAACCATCTACACCTCCAAAGTAAACTGTTCCGTCTTTTCCCACGAAACTCGCTCCACGATTCATTTCTTTGCCGGGTAAGCCATGCAGATCGTTATAATTGATTACCACCCCCGTTTGCTTGTCCAATCTTGATATACCTTCATTTGATCCACACCAGAGATAACCATGCCGGCACTCTTCAATTGAACATATAAAATTATTGGACAGACCATCCCAGACAGTATAAGTTCTCTGAAGCCCTTTATCCGGATCCAGCAGGCACAGGCCTTTGCCAGTGCCAAGCCATAATAAACCTTCAGAATCTTCAAGCATATCAAGTATTGCAGTACCGGGCAATTCATTATAGCCATTTTCAGTGTTTATTACCAGGAAACGTTCTTCTTCAGGAAAAAATCTTGCCAGCCCCCCCGAGGTGGAGCCTACCCAGACCCTGTCTTCCGAATCAACGAGAATAGTTTTTATCTCCCCCCTGACAATACTTGCCGGATCAGATGAATATTCATAATTCTTTATTATCTCTTTCGCTGACAGGTCGAGTACAGCCATTCCTCCTGTATTTCCCAACAGGTATAAAGACTCTTTATAATGAGTTATTGCATAAACAAAACTGAGCGGATCAATTTCACTGTCCGCAATAAATCCTTTGCCCTCGATATTTATGTCTTTTACCCCATGTTTTTTATCAATAAGCTTTATCCCGTCACCTTCCGTTCCAACTAATAATTGATCCTTATTACCCTCTGTTTCACAGAAAGTATAACCTACTTTCCCCTTCAGCCAGTGTACTGTTTCGTGGGTCCGGCGATTAATCCGGTTTATACCATAATAACCTCCGAAAAATATCCAGTTGCTGTCAGCATAAACAGACCTGACACTCTCGAAATCAAGCTTATACTCAGATTCCCTTTCCTTGCTGTAGCCTGTAAACCTGTTTGTTCCGGGATGATAAAATGAAAGACCCTTCCCATTCGTACCAACCCATAATATATCATTTGAAGCCCGGTAAACAACATTGACAGAATTATAAGCAATACCCATGGGTGTCTGGTCATTGGAAACCAATTCAATCCTTTCTTCAGGTATATGAAACAGCTGCAGACCGCCCACAGTGGTTGCCAGCCACAATGAGTCCTTACCTTCGGGAAGAAGATCATAAATTGATGCATGATGAAGTATTGGGTTCTCATAAGAGTCATAGACAATATTCTCTCCTGTCTCAGAATTGACTTTCTGCAAAAAACTGTTCTGCGTAGCTACCCATATCCAGGGATATTCCGCCGGTAAAATCTTTGATATCTCATTATAGTGCCTGTTATCATCCGGTTCAGGATCATAATAATGATTAAGCACTGATCTGCCGGGCTCATACTTAAGCAGACCTCTTTCAGCAGTTGCCACCCATATCATACCATCCCGGATGAAAATATCAGAAACTATCAGTTCAGTCAGGCCCGTTTCCTGACCCAGGTCAACAACTTCTGTTTTATCTGATCTTAAATCAATATTGAACAGTCCTGATGAACCTGCGGCAGCCCAAAGGACGGTATCAGATGCAAAAGCAATACCGTTGATCTGAGAATCACTGACATCCTTCCCATCGGCAGTAATAAAACTATACCTTTTAACTGTTTCCGTACCTGGTTCAAGGCTTGCTATGCCTCCATCATCGGTTCCGATCCATATTCTGCCACGCGGACCGGTTTCAAGGCATCTTATCTGATCTGAGGGGATCGTTGAACTCAGACCATCATGATGGTGAAACACTGTAATGTCAGTACCGATAAGCCTGTTCAGGCCGTTCCTGGTTCCCACCCATAAGAAACCCCGGGAATCTTCAGCAATTGAGGTCACGATACCCTGGGAAAGGCCTTTATCAACAGAAATTGATTCAAAACTAAAAGGCGATTGTTGCCCATTAATGCACACTGTAAAAAACAGGAAAAGCAGATAAAATAATTTTTTTTTAGCCAGTTGCATTATTCACTATTATTCTGTTAACAAATATATAGTTTTATTGAAGGTATTGAAACATTACCCACCTTTAGTTGAAAAAATCAGACTGATTTCTGATAAAAAGATAAATGTGTGCCGGGATTGATTGATCTGTTACTCCGGGATTTCAATTTTTTTAGTAAGTTTGCACGACCAAAAAGATAATATTTAATGAGTTCTTTGTAAAATATTTGAATACAGTGTAAGTAATTGATAATATCACCAGTTTAGCACTTGCCCGGATGGTGGAATTGGTAGACACGTTGGACTTAAAATCCAATGGCCGTACAGGCTGTGCGGGTTCAAGTCCCGCTCCGGGTACCTTTTAAAAAAGCCGACGGATTTCGCCGGCTTTTTTTATGCGGGTTATTTGTCCGGATTTTATTATTTCCTTGCCGCATGGTAAACAAATGTTTAGGACCTGTATGTAAGGTTATATCTACGTTAAAATATTATCTTATTAAAGATCCAGGACTATGGTAATGTTTTCTTTCAATTTGCTTTCAACATTATGAGGCAGGCTGCCTAATTTTTTTAAAAGCCTCCTGTTATCAACAGCCCTTATCTGGTCAGTCATAATGTCGCAATCATATGTAAGCTGTGCTATTCCCTTTTTTAAATGCACCCGTAATACTTCAGATTCTTTTTTCACCCTGGTAGTAATAGGACAGACAATAGTAGACGGATGGGAAGTTTTATTAAGTAAGTCCGTCTGAATTACAACAACAGGCCGCTTTTTACCCGGCTCGGCACCAATCCGCGGACTCAAGTCGGCAATCCATATATCATATTGCTTAATCGACATAGTCAATGTCTTCAAAATCCCGGAGTATCTCCAATGAATCTTCCCTCACAACATCAGACTCTTTTTTTAATCTATCTTCAAGAATCATTCTTTTCTGTAGGCTGTTATAATAATAAATTGCCTCGTTGATATACCGGTTCCGGGGTTTTTTAATCCTTGCCAATATCTTTTCAGTTTCCTGAAAAACAGAGTCATCTATTTTAAGGGATATTGATTTCATAATACATGTATTATACTACAAATGTATATACTTTTAGTATATTATACAAGTGTATATGCAATGAATTATACTGAGGGAGGCGGAACTGACCCGCGCCCCCTGCTCTGTCTGGCTCCTCGCTAAATTTGCCCACCGGGCAAATTATTAACGCTCGGCCCTCTCCCGGCGGAA
>CAZGUR010000169.1:0-5744 GCA_964529295.1 uncultured Rikenellaceae bacterium
TTTGCAATACTCATTATGAACGGATTCACACCCCTTATAAACACTTATATTAAACCCAAAAGGTTTGGAGAGGAGGTAAAAAATGGCTAAAAAAGAATCGAATTTAAAAAATATGATTGTTGCGCTCTTTGCCATCACTCTTGTAGCCTCGGCTGCACTTGGTGGTATTTACGAGCTGACCAAAGAACCAATAGCAGCAGCAAAACTGGAAAAAAAGAATAATGCTATAAGGCAGGTTATACCTGACTTTGATAATATACCAACAGCCGAAGTATATAAAGAGCCTGTAAACGGGGATACTATCTATTTCTATCCGGGCAGAACAGGCGGTGAGCTTGTAGGAACAGCTGTCGAGACCTTTACGAATATGGGTTTTTCCGGTGAGATTAGGGTAATGGTTGGTTTTCTTCCCGATGGAACAATCAATGATGTTGCCGTACTGGAACATGAAGAAACACCCGGACTGGGAGATAAGATGGAGAGAAGAAAATCCGACTGGAGCCTGCAATTCCAGGGTAAAGACCCGGAATCATTCAGGATTGCTGTAAAAAATGACGGAGGAGACGTCGATGCAATTACAGCTTCCACCATCAGCTCAAGAGCCTTTTGCGATGCAGTAATAAGGGCCTACGATACCTATATAAGCAAAGTAGATAATAAGTAAAAAAGATCTGTATCAATATGAACCAGCTTAAAAATTTCACTAAAGGCTTTATCAGGGAAAACCCGGTTTTTGTCCTTTTCCTTGGTCTCTGTCCTACACTTGGTGTAACCACCACAGCCATTAACGGAATGGGTATGGGTATGGCAACAACATTTGTCCTGCTTATGGCCAATATCGTGGTTTCGCTGATTAAAAATTTCATCCCCGACAAGGTAAGGATACCTTCATTTATAGTTATCATAGCATCTTTTGTAACGATTGTTGAACTTACGATGCAAGCCTACCTCCCGTCACTCTTCGATGCCCTGGGATTATTTATCCCCCTTATAGTGGTTAACTGCCTGGTACTGGGACGTGCAGAAGCATTTGCATCGAAGAGCGACCTGAGCACCTCCGCAATAGACGGACTGGGTATGGGACTGGGCTTTACCTTTGCACTGACACTCCTGGGAGCGGTCAGGGAAATACTGGGTTCAGGATCAATATTCGGACTTAAATTTATTGAGGGTGACGGCATGCTTATCTTTATACTGTCGCCCGGAGCATTCATAGCCCTCGGATATCTTATAATGCTAATGAACAAACTTAAGAAGAAAGGAGCATAACCATGGAATATATCATTATAATCATATCAGCCATATTCGTAAATAATATTGTTCTCAACAAATTTCTTGGTATATGCCCTTTCATTGGTGTATCAGGAAAGATTGAAACATCCATAGGTATGTCAGGAGCGGTATTATTTGTTATGACCATAGCAACACTGGTTACCTACCTCATACAAAACTATGTGCTTATCCCTTTCGGTATCGGCTTTATGCAGACCATTACCTTTATTCTGGTTATAGCATCACTGGTTCAGCTGGTGGAGATCATCCTTAAAAAGGTAAGCCCTTCATTATACCAGGCACTGGGAATTTTTCTGCCCCTTATAACAACTAATTGCGCGGTACTGGGGGTGGCCATTATGGCCGGTCAGCAGGATCTCAACCTGATGGAAAGCATTGTATATGCTATTGCCAACTCAATAGGTTTCGGACTGGCGCTCATCACTTTTGCCGGACTGCGCGAACACCTGGATCTGGCAGATGTGCCGGGACCTATGAAGGGTGTGCCGGTGGCTTTTGTGGTAGCCGGACTGCTGGCCATGGCTTTTATGGGTTTTACCGGTATAGTATAGCTTTGCTATTTAAATGCTTTCTCAAGCAAGCCGTCACCATCTAAGCCAAGCCTGTCAAAATATCCGGGAACCATTTTACCTGTAAGCTTATCCACATACATTTTTGCAAGGTACTGGCCAAGCATAAAACCCTGTCCTCTCAGACCTATGAAGAGCCCCTTATCCGGATCAATCACCATTTTTGGTTCAACATAGTACCCTGCCCAGACAGCCTGGAAGGCTACGGATGACAGGCAGGGTATCCAGTCAACAAATACTTCCGTAACTATTTCAAGAAAATCCTGTGAATTTATTTTAAGGTTCTTTTCTGCTTCCCTGGGTTCGGTTGCAGGTGAGGCACATCCAATTATCTGGCCTGTCTCTGCAAGCTGCTGTCCATATACAGCAGAAAATCCTTTGTAGTTACGCCTGTCTATTAACATGGAAAGTGGTGTTTCTCCGGGTCCCATCATTGGCAATCGTCGAGTAATAAAGGCCTGATGTTTAACAGGATAAACATCTGCAAAATAACCAAGCTTTCTTGCAAACTCAGTTCCCTGCGGACCCAGGGCATTGATAAATACAGGAGTCCGGTATTCAACATACTCCTTATTATGATCACGAACAATAATATTATAATCATTGCCGCACTTGTTTACATCAATCAACTCACAATCTTCAAGTATGGAGCCACCACTCTCGAGGCCTATTTTCCTGATCAGGTCAATAACTCTTCCCGGTGTAGCCTGCCAGCACTTATCCGTAATCAGTGCAGCCCTGTATTTATCAAGATCAGGATTTATGTTAGCTGATATTTCTTTCTGAAAATCAGAAGGCGAAATCATACGGGCATCAGACCAGGCAAGTGAGGCTTCCAGGTCTTTGTATATTTTATCATCGTGAGCAAAGGTTACATATTTGATAGGTCTGAAATCAATATTGGATACTTCCTGTAAGTCCTTAAATATTTGGAGGTTATTATTCGCAATGTCTGATAATTCGGGCAGACTGAAATTAGGTCTGCCTCCTGCAATATTCCTCCAGGATGCTCCCCTTCCAAAGTTTATCATCAGGGGCTTCATCCCCGCTTCTGACAAATATCTGAACAAAGCACTACCACCAATACCGCCACCTGCAACGAAAGAATCCACTTTAACAGATTTTCGTTTAGCTCCGTTAAAATGAGTAATAATATTTTCATGTTTATCATGTGGCATAAGGTCTCCGAAACTTACCTGGTTTGATAAGGGTCCGCGGGGAGTAGCGTCGCCAACAAGCGATATCCCATATGCAGGCAAAACTGTCTTGAGCCTCTTGATACACCTTTTACCTCTGCAGGCTCCCATACCGAGGCGGGTGGTATGTTTTATCTCATCAGTTGAGATAAATTTTCTTTCGCCTATAACATCCAGAATATCCTGCAGCTTAACATCATCACAGTGACATATATACTGGTCGCCTTCAGACTTTTCATCAGAATCACCAAAGCCTATCTTTTCCGGATATCTGTCTTTTAGAATAAATCCTCTGACCAATATAAGCTTCTCACCATGCAGATCCATTGATTTAACCCTTGCTATATTGGTCTTATTTCCCTTCTTCATTACCTTTTCAATCAAACCTTCGCCAAGTATCTTCCCATTATTATCAACAAGAAATACCGGCGCATTTTCTTCCACCTCATATTCAACGGGAAGGAATAACCAGTCCTTTTTCAGATTATAACCAAATATAGCCAGACCGGGGCACTGGAATACACATTTCATGCAGCCTGTACACTTATCAAAATCAATATGCGGAACAGTACTGGTGGATGTTTTTGTTATTGCTCCATGGGGACAGGCAAAAGCACAGGGATTACATGCAAAACCGTGAAGACAATCGATCAGGACAAATGGTTTTGCATTCATCCTTTCGACTGAAGGCATAAAGGGAGCATCGATAACCTGAACAGGATGTTGCTGGGAATCAATATATTCCTTTGACACCGCCAGATAACTGTCATAATCATATCTCTTTCCCCTGTCTTCAAGTATTTCATAGGCAACCTGTTTACCCCTGAGTACGGCACTTGTTCCTTCACCAATACGAATAGCATCACCTGCACCATAACAGCTTCCACCAAATACTTCTCTTCCTTTAACCAGCAGTGCATCATCAGGAACCAGGCCGGTACATATATTAATTGCATCAATACCCTCTATCAATCTTTCAGTACCAGGTACGGGCTTAAAGTGTTCGGCATCTGCAATAAGAGCGGCTTTTATACCATCATAATTGTCATTAGGAATAGCTTTAACCAGTATTGTTGATTTAAGGATAGGTATACCCAGCCGGAGAATCCTGTTGGCCTGCACCGGAAATCCGCCTTCAAAAGGCTGAGCTTCAACTATTGCCTTTACATTTGCCCCTGCCTGCATTAACTGGTATGAAGTCAGGTACCCGATATTACCTGCGCCTACTGTCAGTACATTTTTACCCAGAAGTGTAAATTCCTGGTTCATCATTTTCTGAACCACAGCGGCAGTATAAACTCCCGGAACATCATCATTCTCAAAGGGAGGCATAAAGGGAACAGCACCGGTGGCAATAATGAGGTGACCGGCATCTATATAATATATTTCTTCAGTCTCAATGTTCTTGACTGCCAGCCTCTTACCTTCAAGAATATCCCATACGGTTGAGTTAAGGAATATCCCGGAATGGTCATCGCCGGCAAGTGTTCCGGCGATATCGAATCCCCGCATTCCTCCAAATTTGTTTTCCTTTTCAAAAAAGAAGAACTGATGCGTCTGCATCAGAAACTGGCCTCCTATCTTATCATTATTGTCTATTACAATATTTCTGACACCATGCTCATTAAGCATATCCCTTGCAGCAAGTCCTGCAGGACCTGCCCCTATTATTGCAACATCCGTTTTATAAACATTAAGTGCCTTATTCCTATCCGGGATTTTTATGCCCGGTTTATAGTCCTGTGGTATCTCTTTAACCTCATTAACACCATTAACTTTGCTTATACAGATTCGTCTTATCACCCCATCAACCAACATTTCACAGGCACCGCATTTACCTATTCCACATTCCAGACTGCGGTTCCTGTTCTCAAGACTGTGACTGTGAACCGGGTAACCTGCCTGGTGTAAAGCAGCGGCAATGGTAAAATCTTTATCAGCAGTAATAGTTTTACCATTGTACCTGAAAGTGATTCTTTCTTTCTGAGGTACTTCAAGTATAGGATGTCCTTTTATTTTATGCATAACTTTAATAATTTTCAAATTATGGTTCGAAAATAAGAAGGGCAATGAAATAAATTACTGATATCGGTCAGTAAGAGAATATTTTCGGAATAAAATCTGTCAAATTAACGGCTGAACCCTGCAGGCAGATATCTGCACAGGATACTTTACGGTAAATAAACCTAGATAAGCATCAGGCTGATACCTATTACAATTATTCCGCTTATCAGGCCGTAAATTGCAGTATGATGCTTTCCGTATTTATGAGCTGCAGGCAGAAGCTCATCAAAAGCAATATATATCATTATGCCGGCCACTATCGCAAACACATAACCCAATACCATCTGATTGTTAAATAGCGAAAGTATAAAAAATCCAAATAAGGCGCCCAGTGGTTCTGCCAGACCAGACAGTGCAGCCCACCAGAATGCTTTCTTCCTTGAGCCTGTAGCATAATATACAGGTACTGAAACAGCTATCCCTTCAGGGATATTATGTATGGCAATGGCCAGTGCGATACTAATTCCAACAGTTATATCTGACACCCCAGCCATAAAGGTAGCTATCCCCTCCGGAAAATTATGAATGGCTATTGCAATAGCGGTAAAGACACCCACACGTAACAACCTCTTGCCATGGCAGTTCCGGCCATTATCCATCTGTTCAAGACTTCTCATCTCAT
>CAZGUR010000169.1:5754-7369 GCA_964529295.1 uncultured Rikenellaceae bacterium
TCTCATGCGGGTTCTCCTGTGATGGCACTATTTTATCTATTAATGCAGTTAGCGAGACTCCTGCAATAAAAAATAAAAAAGTTAGCCATGTTGCAATTTCCCCGGAAAACTGTTCACCTATGATCAGAGTCGACTCAGGAAGTATTTCTGTAAAGGATATGTAAATCATCACTCCGGCAGAAAAGCCAAGTGAATATGAAAGAAATGTAGTGTTTGTCCTTTTGGCAAAAAAAGCGATTCCTCCACCAATAGCAGTCGCCAGACCAGCAAACATTGTCAAGCCAAAGGCAAGGTAAATATTAGTCCACTCCATCCCTTAATCCATATGTTTTTTAAAACTGCAAAAATATAAAAAGTATGGGTAATCCAATGACTAATAATCCAAACTTACCCTGCTCCTGTCAAATTCATCCAAGCCATCCTTTCTGATATTTCCTAATATAAAGGCATTAGATATGATAATCACATCCAAATCATTATTTTTATATCTTATTCAAACAAATTGAACAGGATAGATAAATACTATAAGGTATTGGGACTTGAGCCCGGAGCTTCCATTAATGACATAAAAAATGCATACAGGAAATGTGCACGCAGGTACCACCCTGACATTAATGGATCTGAATCAGCAGTTGATCTGTTTATTCTTTCTACAGAAGCGTACCAGTTCTTGATTACACACCATAAAAATCTCCTGTATAATACGGGTATGACAGGGCAGTTTGTAAATGATTGGGAACGGAATAAGAGAGAACAGGCCAGGCGTAAGGCATATGCATACTCACGTACCCGGTATAATAATTTCAAAAACTCTGATATGTATAAATCAACCAGGGTGCTTGATAAAACAAGTCTGTACATGAGCATTGCCGTTGCCTTTCTAATCATTATCCTGGCCATCAACGGATATATTATCAGGCTGAGGATGGTTGATGAAGGCTTTGAAAAGCCTACACTTTCAGGCTTTCTCTTTCTGTTGTTTACAGGGCTGCTGTTCCTCGGATCCTCCCTGGTTTTTTTGTATCACAATCATTATAAACCTAGTAATAAAAGCGAAAATGAGAAGGAAAATAAATAATCCCTATGACCCCAATGTAAACAAGTGTTTTGGCTGCAGTAAAGGCAATCCCATCGGACTGAAGCTGGAATTTGAAGAATTTGATGATTATGTGATAGCCATGTGGAAGCCAGAAGAGTACTATCAGGGTTATGTCAATATATTGCACGGGGGTATTATAGCAACAATGCTGGATGAGACAGGTGCATGGTGTGTCAACGTAAAAACAGGAACGGCAGGTGTTACATCAGAGCTGAAAGTCCGATACCTTAAACCGGTTTTTATGAGCAAGGGCAATATCAGGCTAAGGGCCCGTATTATTAAAACAGAGGACCGATATGTTCATCTGAAATGTGAACTTGCAGATGGAACGGGGAAATTATGTGCAGAAGCTTACAGCACCTTTTTCACCTACCCCGAAGAGCTGGCAAAGCGCAAATTCGGTTTCCCCGGAAAAGAAGCATTTTTTAAAGAATAATAAAAAGCTGCCAGGGGATCTTTTAAGCCCTGAAAACAAACAACAGGAATGAGCATGCGGCATAAAGTGGGTGCCAGCAC
>CAZGUR010000170.1:0-7350 GCA_964529295.1 uncultured Rikenellaceae bacterium
AAATGAGTGTAGAAAGAGTGTGTTTGAAAATAATGTGTGAGTTGAATTATAGTTTTTTGTATCTTTTGGAGATTCATCTCTTTGATATTGAAAACTTAAAAAAGAAAATAGTCATGAAAATAAAAATAGCAGTTACCATAATTCTCGCAATATTATTTTGCGTACCTGTGTCTGGTCAGAAAAAAACCAAAAGGAAAGTAGTTCTGACAGGCAGGATCGTCAACAGTGACACTCTGCCTGTAAGCAATGTAATGATCTTCCTTGACGGTAAGAAAACAGATAAGATGACCAATACAAAAGGAGAATTCAGGATAAAATTCAAGCCCGATGTCAAAAAATTATCATTCTTAAGTGCTGAGTACGGAGGGTTTGAGATGGACTATGTCGGACAAGAGAAACTTGAAGTAGTATTAAATCTTGAATCTAATAAACTAACTGTCACTCCTGACCTGGTTCCGGAGGCTGTTGAAACAGGATATGGCAGCACAAGTAAAGATGACCTTGTCGGGAACATTTCTTCAATAAACAGTGACAGATTCGGGAACAGGTCCTACAAGGATGTTTATGAAATGATGGTTGGTGAAGTTCCCGGCGTAATAGTAGAAGGGACCTCAATCAGGATAAGGGGCATAACATCTCTTAATTCTTCTAATGACCCCCTGCTTATTGTAGATGGATCACCTGTCTATTCCCTTTCGCATATCTCGCCTGCTGATGTGGAATCAATTGACATATTAAAGGGCTCTTCAACTTCCATTTACGGTACACGTGGAGCCGCCGGGGTTGTAGTTATCAGCACCAAAAGCGGCAGGAAGAAAAAATAAGGGTGCCGGATATACTATCTGATCCTTTTGTATCCATCCATTTCATGGATTACCAGATATGAGGGTGTTTTAAATAATGCAGGATGCCGGTAAGAACTACTGCTTCAGCGCTGCCTTGGTGAAGATATACTCCGGTATATCCTGGTTGAACTTAATGTCCGTTATCTTAAACTCCGTTCCGTCTCCCTGTTTCATCATGTCCTTATAAACAATAAGCATGGGGTACCATCTGCCGTCAACCCTGCTTATATCACTCATTACCGAGCGTTTGAGCAGCTGGCCGCTTTTGGCGAACAGCTCTTCTTTAAGGGGCACATACCTTTCGGTGTCTATCCATATTTTGCGCCTTGCATAGGCAATATCCGGCACCGTGGCTTCTAATTCGAGCACCCATGCCGGCCTGCCCTCAATTTCCTCACTGCCGGCCAGCTTTGCAGAATACACATCAGTCAGCTTCCTGTCGTCCATCATATCTTCATAGGACAGGTCTGAGCCCATAACCGACTGCCGCAGCATATGTCCGGATATCTGTATTATCCTGTCAGTGGAGGGGGAGTATATCCATAACTGATCTTCCAGCTTAAGCATTTTGGTCCCCTCCTCACGCGGGGGTGAGAGGTATTCTGTGAATGATTTTTTGTCGCCCACGGTATATGATACTGATGTTAGCGTTCTGCTGGCACGTCTGCCGTGTATGGTCATCTGCGACTCAACAACCTGGTTCTCCGCTGACATGTTTTTATCAACCCTGTCAATAATTTCATCTGCTGTGGGCTGGGCATATGAGGATACGGAAAACACTGATAATAATATGATGATATTTTTTTTCATTCGATAATATATTTATTAAACATTTAATTATCAATTATATATAATGTCAGTTAAGAAAATGAAACTTTCAGTTTGGCTTTTTTGCTCTTATTTGATTTTAGCTTTATGTCTGTTTATACATTTTAAGTTTCGTTCAGTTTATTCATAAGATTGCTCCGCCGTTTCACTGAATGTATTTTAAACAGTGATGGCGGGCACATCCTTATGTTTCCAGTTCCTTAAACAGCTGTGCCGTTTTTCTTTTATATATGCCTATCCCTGCAAGCATGGTGCCGGCGACGGTTGACAGCACACCGGGAATGAATCCGATATAAAAATCGGGGGGTGTGATCCTTGACCTGACAACATCAGGCATCATAACCCCGGTGGTGGCATTTTTTGTGAACTCACTTATATCCAGTCCGTATGTCTGCATCAGCCATGAGAGTCCGAGGCCCAGTGCTGTTCCGATGATGGTTCCGGCAAAGCCTATCATTAGAGATTCGTAGATCATGGTTCTGTAGATATGTCCTTTCTCTTCTCCTATCGCCAGCCTGATACCAATCTCGCCGTAGCGGCGCAATCCGCCCAGCAGACCTGCATTCCACAGTACCAGGGACATAGCCACAATAAATATAAAGGTGATGATGGCTCCCATGCTTTTTGACATATCTACATATATTGACAGTCCTTCCTGGTCTCTCAGGCGCAGCATCACCGGTGCATATTCATCATTTTCATCAGTGTATTTGACTTCAAACTTTTCTACAACAGGGGCGGCAGTCTCATCTTCGTAATAACCCGAGCCGAAAAAGCCCAGTATCTCACCTGCAGTATCATCCATATTAAGTGCATGCTGCACATCCTGCAGGTCTGCAATAACTGTGCCCCTGTCCATTCCTGTATTCCCGAAGCGCACCGTTCCTGACACCCTGAAATTATAGATGGTCATGCCTCCGTCCATTGTTGATCCTATAAGGGTTACATCTTTACCCGGACCGGTATCCAGCTTACGGGAGAAGTCCTCGCTGAGCAATACCTCGCCCCGGGAGTCGGGCATACTGCCCCTGACCAGTGATCTTTCCAGGTTAAGACGCCGGGCTTCGTCCGAATCAGGGGAGAAAAGATCCAGTCCTATGCCCATGGCCGGTCCCTGGCTTTTTGTTTCTCCGTTCTCATCAGGCACATCTATAAGTCCGCCAAATTTGATGCGGCTTACCCATTCCATATCCGGGAAGTCGGTTTGAAGATCCTCTTTCAGTTCACTCACATCTGTAAGTGCCAGGTCGTTGGGCGCCTGGGACATATTATCGGCATAGGCCTGTGTCATTACCTTAACATGGCCGGTATTGAAACGGGCTGTCTGCTCTATCATATCCACCATTATGCCGTTAATGTAGCCGCGCATAAACACGGCCAGCATCACACCTATGGCTACCACTATCAGGGGAAGCAGGCTCCTGCTTTTATCCCTTAACAGTCCTTTCAGTAAAAAATTTATCATTGTAATTTCCCCCTTAAAGCTTCTGTTGGATTCATTTTTGCTATTTTTCTTGAAGGCCAGTAGCTGACTATTGTTGTTGCCACCAGCACCAGTGCGGTAGTACCGGCTACCAGTCCGAGGCTGTATGCCGGGTACATGGTATCGGCTATGGCAAAGCCGTAATCAGCCGAGGAGATACCCAGGGATATACCCTTGTTGGCAAACCATATAAGGAAAGGTATGCCATATACAGCTCCCACAAGTGCCGCGAGTATGGCGTACATGGCGCCTTCAACGGTGAACAGTCCCACCACTCCGCGCCTTGTATAGCCAAGGGCGATATATGTTCCGATCTCTTTCTGCCGCCTGAAAATGGACAGCACCTGTGTATCGAAGATAGCCAGCAGCGCCAGTATCAGCAATATGATATAGAATATTGATTGTCCCGCCGACTTTGTCTTTATCATCTCTTCTATATCGCTTACCAGGGCTTCGAATGGCATCAGCTTCCATTCTCCCGTATCCTGCCTTGCCTTTTCCCTGTCGCGGAAAGTCAGTGTTGTAGCCTCGCCGGGCATCAACAGCATGGATTGCAGGCTGTCCAGCGGTATCCATACCTGCCCGGCATCCACTGTGGGCACATTAGTGGTGAAAATGCCGCTTATATATATTTCAGCAGCATCAAAGGTGCCGTTAGCATCACGCCAGCGCATTGTTACGTAGTCCCCTTTATCCAGTTTATTGGTCCTGGCCATATTTGAGCCTATCACTGCCGGTGTGGCGGCTACCGGTGTATCCAGTTTATGAGTGGGCAGCTCCAGGAGTGTTTGTTCAGGGTCAATGCCTTTTATCAGTATTGACTGCATCCTGCCCCGGGGATATATTGTTCCGCGGGTCATCAGTACGGGTACCATATCTCCCTGTTCTATTTCAGGAGTGAATTCCGGTGGTATCGATGCATGTGACTCTTCCAGCGTAAATGCATCGTAAGGATCATAATCTTCGTGCCAGTACTGTCCGCCTCCTATTTCCCAGTCAGTCATGTCGTTCTTTGCCTGCCGGTCCCAGCCGACAAGGATACCTTTGACAGCAATAATAATAACAAAGGAGAAAGACAGCACAATCACATTGAGCCAGGTTCGCAAACCCGCTCCGATAAGGTTTTTAAATGCCAGTTTAATTGCCAGTTTCATATGCTTGTTTTTTTATTCTTTTTAAGCTGTATATGTGTGTTATGCAGTTTTTCCTTACTGCCATCAGCCCCTCACTTATCATTGTGTGCCGTTTCAATTTTATCAATCATCCCATCTTTGAGGTATATCTTTCTCTTCAGGTATGTTATCACTTTTTCATCGTGCGTGGCAAACAGGAAGGTTGTTTTCAGTTCCTCATTCAGCTTTTCCATGGTCTGCAATATATTATGGGAATTGGCAGCATCGAGGTTGGCTGTTGGTTCATCTGCAAGCACGAGAGACGGCTTTTTGACCATAGCACGGGCAATAGCCACCCTCTGGCATTCACCTCCTGACAGCTGTGGTGGTTTCTGTTTTATTTTGTCAGTAAGGCCAACCCACTCCAGGGCATCATTTACCATCTTTTTACGCTCTGTGCTGCTGTATTTGAGCAGCAGCAGAGGCAGCTCAACATTCTCAAAGACGGTATGTACCTGCAGCAGGTTATATGTCTGGAAAATAAATCCCAGGCTTTCTTTGCGAAGCCTCGCCGCTTCTTTGGCATTCAGTTGTCCCACTGACTGTCCCAATACAACAGCCTCGCCTTCGCTTGGACTGTCAAGCGAGCCAAGGATGTTAAGCAGTGTTGTCTTGCCTGAGCCGCTGGGACCGATTAGACCGCTGAACTCACCGGTGCCAATCTCCAGGTCTATATCCCTGAGTGCCGTGAACTCACTTTTACCCATGGGAAACCGTTTGGTAAGCTTTTCAGTTTTAATGATCAGATTGTAAGGCATTTTCTTGTGTATTACTGTATTTGAGTATCTTTTTGTATTGTTATTAATGGTTAAAGACAAAGATCAGCTGTATACCGCTGCCCGCATACATTATATCCTGTGACCCGGGTGTGGGTATATTGTAATCTTCCGGGTTTACATAAGCCATCATGTGAAGGGTGAATTTATTGAAAGTCCTCTGCCAGTTGAGAAAGTTATATGCCTTATTATTTTTCCAGTCATAATAGATTATTGCACTGATATTATCGAACAGGCCGACAGGGTATGAGAAATTTAGTAAAGAGAATGTTGATACATTATGGAATGCGAAAGGGCTTTCATCGAAAGAGGCTATCAGCTGTTCATAAATAACAGTGAGCCCGTTGCCCAGGCCGAAGGTATAGTCGGCACCAATATTTATGATTTCCTGGTTTGAGTACATGCCTATATCTTTAGTATATGCTGACCATGATGCCTCAAGCCACCAGCCGATAAGCATGTCGAATTTTGCATCGAAGCCAAAGCGGTTTTCCGGAACGTTAGCGATGATACCGGATGAGTCAGGCAGGCTGCTTCTGTCCGCTGTCCTGTGATGATAGGAGAAACCGGCTTCTCCCCGTGGCACAGGCGTTTGTATGCGTCCTCCGAATTCGGGTATTTTTTTATCGGAACTGAATGTTTCCCATCCTTTCAGGTTTTCGTTTCCGTACAGTGTCCATGCCCAGATATTGACATTATTAAGAAAGTAGTAGCGGGCAAGCACTGCCCATACTCCGTCGGTCAGTTTGAGGGGATCGCGCGGATCTATCTGGTCAAACCACATCAGTGGCCGCAGGATGGAGGCTGAACCGAAATTTATCTTTTGCAGTCCGGCCCGCAGTTCAAACTGGTTGGTTGAATACCTGGCCCAGAAGCGGTATGGTTTTATGTCGCCGCTGTATTCCGGGGAGGAGGATGACAGCACTGCATTGCCATAGAGATTGGCCGAAGCTTCGAAGCCTATCCTGTGTTTACCGGACAGACCGTACTGATAGTTCAGCTGCGGTATATAACGCAGGCCGTTATACCAGTGCAACTCATTGAAGGGATTCAGGTGTGTATATGCAGAGAGCTGTCCTTTAAAGTTCAGCTTATCCTGTCCGCTGACCGTGAGGGATGACAGAAGGAAAAGAGTAATGGCTGGTATTTTCAGTCGTATATACATTTGATTAATCCCTTGGCGATATACCGTATATCATAAGGTTGACAAATTCCATAATAAGTTCCTGTCGCGACTCAAACATGCCGGTAATACTCTCGTCTTCAAATATTCCAATCAGCATATTCTGTATCTTGAACATAAACTCAGGCTTAAAATCTTTGCGAAAAATGCCGGCTTCCTGGGCCTGCTTAAAATCATTAATCAGCAGGTCCCATGTTTTTTTTGTTCTTTCTTCCACGAAAGCCTGTAATTCGGGTTCAGAGCCTGTATAAAAATCCTGGAGGAATTCGGGACTTATATTATTTGTACTCTCCATTTTTATGAGTATCATCTTCTCTATTTTTTCTGCTGCTGGGGAATCTTCTTTTATTATCTCCCTGAATTGCTTTTCACCATCTTCAACCACCTTGTTGAATATTGTTTTGGCCAGCTCTGTTTTATTTGGAAAGTACTTATAGTACGTCATTTTACTCACTTTTGCCGTGCGGCATATTTCCTCAACAGATACACGCTTGAAACCGTGCTTCCAGAACAGGTCCCGCGCAACACTGATAATATCCTTATACTTCCTGCTTTTCCTTACCATATGCTGTTTATATTACGATAACGATACAAATATACGAATATAATATAAATATACAATAAACGTATACAAATTATATAGTCATTCCGAAGGAAGGAGGGCTGTTTTTCTCTTTTCAGGTAAAGAAATTGCAATTAATCAAGTCCGTGGATCTCGTACCTTTTTTTTAGATTTTTCATGTGATAGTCGAGCCAGCTTGCCGTTTGTGCACTTTCCTGGTGTTTTTGTGCCTCCTCTAATGAACTCTTTGCCAGTTCCCAGTTCCTGGCAAGGATGGCTGCTGTTGCAATATTGCAATGCAGCATAGGTGCCAGATTACGGTGGATGCGGGCTCTGCGGTCATCATAATCAGCTTCCTCAAGTGCTTTCTGCCATATCACTATTGCTTCATACAGTTTTTTAGTGTATCCTTCAATGGCTGCCTTATCCTGGTATAACTCTTCTGCTGGTTTTCCTTCTTCTGTATTGGACATCTCAATTGCTTCACTGGTGAGTTTGAGG
>CAZGUR010000171.1:0-7295 GCA_964529295.1 uncultured Rikenellaceae bacterium
GAAATGCCGGGCGGCGGAAAAGATTGATACTCTGAAAAGGTGTTATACTCTCAGGGCTGGCATCATAATTATAATTCAGTCCCCCCCTGTAGTTCTTTTCCATGTTAATTTCCGTATTTATATTGCTCCTGAAAATTTCATTAAAGGTATAGTTAACGGAAAGATTTGAAAGGTCCCATGGATATGATTTTTCTTTCTGACGGTTAATACCGGCATTGCTAACTGTTATTGTTTTTCTCCGGGTATAATCCTCTGCTATGGTTTTAAGTGAATCCCTTTTCTCAGGCGGGAGAATATCAAGCGCATCATCAAGGAGTATATCCGGATCAAGCGGATTATACTGGGGCTGTATATGGCTCTCTGAGTAGCCCACATAAACAGGCAGCCTCACACCCGCCTCTTCATTGAAAAATCTGCCCAGGTCTATATTGGATGATACATCATATTTTGATACCTGTTCCTTGCTGCGTTCATTGACTTTCATATCAAGGCTCCCGAATCCGGGGGTACTTGTCTGACCCACCACATCAATCGTTCCAAGGTTAGCCAGCCTTGTCTGCATCCTTGCATTGGCAGCCCATCCACCTTCCTCATTAAAATCGCTAAGTCTCAGCTCATTAATCCATACTTCCCCTGACTTAGGCACACCGTCATCATTACCGGCATTCCTCGTTTTAATAGGATTACGTATACCTACCATTATTACCCTTACATTGCTCAGGTTGGGACTGCCTGCAACGCTTACCCTTGCATTATCGGAAGGATAGACGTATACGTCTGATCTTGAAAGAGCTGATCCCGGCCGGTTAAGTTCTGCATTTCTTGCCTGCTTGGCATCCTGGAAAACTGACAGGTCAATATTGAAGCTGTTATCTTCAGGCCAGACGATAGCCCTGTCATTATCATCCTCCTTATTATAATACCCGGGCGGTGTCAGTTTCAATGGCAACTCATACTCATAGAAGTTACCCTTATAATCAGATCCTATCCTTATGAACACCGTAAGCTCATCGTCCATCAGCGGATTACCGGCTATCTCCTCCCCATGAACCTCCATCCTCAGTTTCCTGTACTGCCGTATATCAAGGTTCACATTCTTAAAAGCAGCTCTTGCATCACCATCTTCAAGGTTAAGTACACGAAGCACCATCGACTGTTCATTAAGCTGTCTGAGCTGGGGATTGGAAGGATCTATCACCCTGTCGAATCCTGGAGGCAGAACATAATTAACCGGCTCTTTGCCCGCATTTTCCTCTATGCTTACCGAGCTTATCTCAAAGCTGCCGTCTTCCGGCTCAGGCACACTTACCCTTTCACCACCTTCAAGAAAAGAGATATTGTATTTACGCCACTCAGCCCGCACCAGGTCAAGCCTGGCAAACCTTAAGATAATATCCTGGCTGAAGTTCTTCATGAACATACGCATGAACCTGATTGATTTAAAATCCTGGATATTACCAACTGTCCGCGAATAATCAGTTATGGGTATCTTAAACTGGTACCATTTAACTGTCGATTGCTCTCCATTGGCAAATGTGGCAGTATATTCAATTTCATCAACAATATAATTCTCCCCCACCTCCATATCTTCCGGCCTGAGGCTGACCCTGTACTGGTAATAGTTTTCTGTTTCGTTAACGGTATTATCCCTGTTAATATCCTCCATATCAGGCATGGTTGAGCCACTGGTAGGATATGGCTCACTGCTCATCTCAGAGGTTGGCGAATTGCCATCCATGCCATTATATTGCTTATACCGCTCAAGTATACCCAGCTGCTCCCTGTCATAATCCGATCCCCTGAAATAATGAAAATCATCATTTGAAGGGTCCTCTTTAATTGTCTCCAGTACATCCTGGCTGACAATACCTTCCAGCTGGCTGATATAATCACTGAAAAAGGTGCTTTCATCATCATTTGAAAGTCCATCGAGACCTACATCCTGGAACCTCCTTGCTTCAGGCTCATTATCAAAAGCATGCACCACAGCCTGCACAGTGGGCACCCGGCCCCATATTGTTGTATCAACATTTGTCACTTCCGGTGAAGAAGGCAGGCCGTTTTCAAAAGATTTCCTGGAATCGCGCAGGATATCCTCTGAAATATTACCCAGGTTAAAATAAAGATCACCGCCATCATGGTCAGGATCTTCGCTAAACGGATCCATTACCCAAAACTTAATATACTGAATATTAGCTGTCTCAAAGTCGTTGGTAAGGATCTCCCTCATCATCCCTCCCCACCGTGATTGCGGATCATTAAGCAGCCCTTCCTGGCTGATACCAGCCGAATATGAAGTAGGGAAAGTTTCATAATTATAAGGCCCTTTTTCATCAGGGTAAAAGGCCAGGTTAAGTACCGCTATATTGGTTGGTATGCCGGAGGGACTTTCTTTAAAGGGAAATAATTCATTTTCATATATTTCCCTCACAAAGTGACTCGACTGAAGGTCAGGATTATTCTTTATATGATCAGGTGTTGATGAACCATTGCGAAGAAATAAGGGATCAATTACATACCAGTTCAGCTTTGAACGGTTAAAACCACTGGTCCTGTCATTATTCAACTTTGCTTCCGGAAAGAGGTTATCCTGACCCTGTGGCACACTGGCCAGCGTCCATGCATTATATGTTTTCATATCAAGAGGTATCTCGCTGGCCTCAAAGTCATCGATATACGAGTTGCCTGCTTCGCTTATAGCCCTGGAGTGTCCAGGCACAAGGTGAGCAAATTCGCCAAAAAATGTCACTGATGACGGTTCCTTTGTTTCAATAAAAGGGAGGGCATCCACCATCCTTGTCAGGAACTGCGATTCCGACCTGTAGGATGTGTTGAATCCCAGGATCGTATTGGATATCGGCTCCTCACCAAAATTCACTTTCTGGGTATAAGGTCTTTCCGTAAGATGAAGAACAGTTCCTCCCACATTGAAGTCATCCGAGATTCTGTAGTCAAGATGTGTCCCCACCAGTGTCTTTGTCTGAAAACCAAAAAACTGGTTGCTCTCCAGTGATACCTGGATAGGTGTCTGAGATTCTATAAGTGCGGGATTTATGATCTTCACCCTGCCGGCATTATAATCAACTGTAAAATCCACATTCTCGGTAAGGGGAACACCGCCGGCCGTCACCTTCACCCCACCCTGGGGTATATTAACGGCATTAAGATATATTTCCGATCCTGAAGCTGATGAGTAGGTACCTGATATTTTGAATTTATTCTTTTCGGCACTCTGAATGGCTTTGGTCTGTGTTGAATCATACAGCTCCTGGAAGACATACCTGTCGGCCAGGGCCTGATCATTGAATTTACTCCTGAGGTGACTGCCAAAGGGCTCCAGCACCGGAAATATAAGTCTGCCCTGTGAAGGTATAATAGTCAGTCCTTCAACATAGTCAAATACACCATCAGGTTCCCTGTCAAGCTGACCGTTAAGGTTGTCCAACTCCAGCAGCTGCAAAAGAATCTGGTCACTGAGATCTCCTTCCGGAATGTAGTTTATTGCGTTCCCTGTTTCATCATCCTGGTATAGTATATGCAATTGAAAATCCTTACGCTCAACCTGGTATGCTCCCAGGGAATAGATATTCTTCATCATCAGGTCCCAGCTCGGCATGCGGGGCGTAAGGTTTGTACCCTTAAGTAATTTAAGGTATAACACATCCGGGGCGCTTATCCCGTCGGAGGATAACTCACCAACCTTAAAAACCTGGCCTCCTACGGTATATTCATAAGCGACAGCCAGTATCTCATCATTATTAAGAGATACATTAAGGGATATATAACCCAGCTGCCTGTTAACGGTATATTCACGTTCAGTGAGCTTGCGTGCATTCTCAATCTTTTCATAATGAGTGCCAATCTGAAAATCTCCTGCTATGGGTTGAAAAGAATCGGTTATCTTATCAACATCCCTGGCCTGGGAGTAAGTGGATGTAAGCTGTGAATAAAGGTTGTTCTTCCCGTTATCCGGGTATGGTGGCATACCAGGCACAGCCTGGAATTCCGGCACTTCATTATAGATATGTTGCTGGCTCTCCGCAATATCCATCAAGGCAAGAATATTTCTCGTTTCCTCAAAATTGTTTGTCTTATTGGTAATCCATACCTCAATCCTTTCTATATTGACACCGGAGCTTATCACCGGCAGGTTTTTCATTGCATCATTATAAATATCCCTGAAGTAATGTGACAGGAAGAAGTGTTTATTAGCCTCATACTCATCGGCATGCACCTCAAAATCATTCTGTTGTGCCCCGCCCTTAACCTCCAGGGTCGAGGACTCGCCTTTCTGCTGGGAAAAGACATTTGTCACTGTCAGCCTCCCAAACTGAAGCTCTGTTTTCAAACCAAAAAGGCTATGGCTTCCTGTTATCAGGGTACCCGGCAGCGGCAGGGTAACATCGCCGGCCTCTATCCTTTTTATGATCTCATCTTCATCACCTGAATATTCGAGCTTTGTACGGTTCTCAAAATCGAACATAGCCTCGGTGTTATAATTAATGCCCAGCTGCATCTTATCACCAATGGCGCCCGTTACATTCATCTGTATCTTTTCCTGGAAATCAAATGTCGGTATTGTTCTGAGCTTCTCCGAGAGTGTCGGGTTTTCTGTTCTGGATATATTAATTCCAAAGATAAGCTCCGCCGATCCCTGGGGGATAATGTTTATTACATTTGAACCGAATATCTTGTCAAAAGCCTCACCGCCAAACTCTATTTCAGGTATCAGTGACGACCTGGCATACGATTCATCACCTGAAAACTTGTACCGCCAGTAGTCCCGTATTGACTTCTCAAAAACAAAATCATAGTATTCATCAGGACTCATCCGGACAGGCTGCCTTATTTCCAGATTACCTACCTTTTCATAATAGATGTATTCATTCTTTTCGGCATCATATATCACCTCCGCAGAAAAATTTGATGGCATATTCAGTTCAAGGGGTGATAATTTTCGTTCTTCCCAGGGAATTCCTGAGCGGTCATCAAAAGGGTACCTGAGCTTAAGAGTGGTATCGCTGTCCACAAGCTGGCCTTTTACCACCATTCCCGGGAGGAAACAGAGGATAAAAAAAGCTATGAAAGGCAGGTTAGCGTTATATACGGAGCCTGATCTCAATACCAGTTTAGTATTCGGTTCTACAAAATCTTTAAGGCTTTCTTTATCAACTGCTCCACTGTAAGGTCCTTTTCCTCCCTGAGGAGTCTGTCCAGGGCCTTATTAACGGAGTTCTTCGGAAAACCAAGCATCACTAATGCTGTAAACGCTTCTTCCCTGATAGTATTGCCCTGTTCAGTAAATATTTCCCCTGCATCAGCAGATTTACCTACCTTATCTTTCAGATCAACAATTATTCTCTGTGCTGTCTTCGCTCCTATGCCTTTGATTCCTTTGAGAAGGTTAACGTCAGACTGCAATATTGCTTGTTGTATACCCTGAGCCTCAACAGATGATAGCATCATCCGGGCTGTATTCGCACCAACACCTGACACTGATATCAGAAGTCTGAAGATATATCGCTCTTCCGCACTAATAAAGCCAAAAAGAAGATGGGCATCTTCCCTTATTACCTCATGTATCAGAAGGCTGCATTCTTCCATATTCTCAAGCTTTGAGAATGTCGAAAGGGATATATTGACAAAATATCCCAGTCCGCCCGTTTCCACTACAACATAGGTAGGCGTGAGGGATGTAATTTTTCCATTTATATGCTCAATCATAAGGTATCTTTATTATCATCGTCGGGAAGGAGTTCATCCGGCATTCCGTTTCGTTCATCCGGCATTCCGTTTCGTTCATCCGGGCTATGATGTTTCAGTGGGTTACTTGTTATTTCCTTGTGCATTTCCCTGTTCATGTAAATATCGCATGCAAGGTATAATGCTTTCCTGAAAGAAACCTCGGAAGCCTCTCCTTTACCTGCAATCTCATAGGCTGTCCCGTGTGAAGGAGATGTTCTGACAACAGGCAGTCCTGCTGTGAAGTTAACACCTTCACCCTGTGCAAGAGTCTTAAAAGCTGTCAATCCCTGGTCATGATACATAGCCAGTATGCCATCAAAAGCCCTGAATGAACCCGAGCCAAAAAATCCATCTGAAGGATAGGGTCCAAAGGCCAGGATTCCTGCTTCAGAGGCCTCATCAATGGCAGGTACGATTATTTCCTGCTCCTCATCTCCCAGCAAACCGGTATCACCACTGTGTGGATTAAGTGAAAGAACAGCTATACGGGGCTTACGGATGGCAAAGTCCACCCTGAGTGAGTTATCCATAACTTTCAGTTTCTTCACTATATTATCCCTGCTCAGTTCGCCCGGTACATCTTTCAAAGGGATATGACCTGTGGCAACACCCACCCTCAGATCATCACTTACAAGTAACATCAACACATCATCCACTCCGAATCTTTCCTTGAAAAATTCAGTGTGCCCGGGAAAGCTAAATGAATCCGATTGAATATTGAATTTATTTATCGGTGCAGTGATAACAACATCTATCTTGTTGGCCACCAAGTCGCTGACAGCCATCTCAAGCGGTATGACAGCCGATTCACCGGCCATAGGGGTAGATTTCCCCAGCTCAACCCTGACATTATCATCCAGACAATTGATTATGTTTGCCCTTTTATGATTGGCCTCCGATGCATCATTAATATTATTAAAACTGAAGTTATTTATATCCAGTGCCTTACGATGATAAGCCGCCACCTTCGGAGAACCGTAAACAACAGGGGTACATTTATCCATTATCCGGTTATCCATCAGTGTTTTTATAATAACTTCATAACCGATGCCATTTATATCACCATGTGTTATACCTGCAATAATCTGCTCCTTATTCATTGTCATAAAAATTAATTTTCCTCCCCGGCCTGCATTATGGCTAACGGTAAAAACACGCCAGAGCCGGTCCTTGGTTTGCCAGGTGTTATGAAAGGTGTAAAGTTAATAAAATTTGATTGTATATAAGATAATGAATTACCTTTGTCATCTGATGAAAAGCAAGGAAGAAATATATGCAAAAGCTCTTGCAGAGGAAGCCCTGCTGCCCGGGGAAGCACTTTACATTTACAATCAAGCTCCTCTGTCTGAGCTTATGATGCTGGGAAATATCCTGAGGGACAAACATGTACCGGGCAATAATGTGGGGTGGATTATTGACCGCAACGTGAATATTACAAATATCTGCTTTTCACAGTGCAAATTCTGTAATTTTTGCCGCAAGCCAGGTGACCCGGATACATACATTACGACTATTGACGATTACAGGCAAAAGATAAAAGAATTATTTGA
>CAZGUR010000172.1:0-7279 GCA_964529295.1 uncultured Rikenellaceae bacterium
CCTGCTTCACTCCCGGCAGCTCTGCCGACCTGGCACCGGTAGCCAGGATGATATGATCAGCCGTATATTCCTTTTTATCTTCGCCGTTCTCAACTTCCACGGTGCCGGCTTTTTTAATCCTGCCAAAACCCTTTATTACCTCTATCTTGTTCTTCTTGAACAGGTACTGCACACCCTTGCTCATCCCTTCGGCCACGGAACGGCTCCTCTCAACCATCTTTTCAAGGTCAGGCCTGGCCTCTCCCTTTGTTTCGATACCATAATCGGAGGCATGACTGATAAGATCATACACTTTGGCACTCTTAAGAAGTGCTTTTGTAGGTATGCACCCCCAGTTAAGGCAAACGCCTCCCGGCTCTGCTTTTTCCACCACTGCCACTTTCATTTTCAGCTGCGCAGCCCTTATTGCTGCCACGTACCCTCCTGGTCCGCTTCCTATAATAATAATATCGTAGTTCATTTTTTTAAATTTTTATATCTGGCTGATAATATATTAATTAAAAATTTTATGTCTTTAATATTCATTCCCTTCACTCAAAAACCCTCTCCATCCAGATGTCATCGTTGCCGGGACAATTCTCATTTACTATCATCATTTTTTCCTTACCGTTCAGTCAGCCTGCTGCAATTCATCTGCACCAAAAAAAGGTTATTTCAGTCTCAGATACTTTTCCCTTTTGCTTCCAAAATTAATAATTCTGCTGATAATCCACAGCAGGACCAGGATGAATATTATAGTTGCACCAGTTGGTATATTCATGTACCACGATGCTGCCAGTCCGGCCGACATCCCCAGGAAACCTGCTATTACAGAGATCATTATCACCTTGCCGAAGCTTCTTGTATACAGCAGGGCTATATTGGGCGGTATGGTCAGCAGGGACAGCACCAGTACAACACCGGCTATCCTGATATTAAGTACAATAACAAGTGACACAAGCACGATCAGCAGGTATTTAAACAGGTCGACCCGCGGGGAGAAGGTTCTGGCATACCCTTCATCAAAAGCTATATACAGTATAAAGCGGTAATACCGTAAAAAAAAGAAAAGCAGAATTACAGCCAGCACAGCCAGTGCCACAAGGTCAGAGATGTTAATAGTGAGTATACTGCCAAAGAGGTAACTCATAAGGTCAGGTGTATATCCGGGTGTGAGGTACACAAAGATTATCCCCACCGCCATGCCGAAAGCCCAGAGAAAACCGATGGCAGAATCTTCGCTCACCCTCTGTTTTGCTGCAAGGTACTGTATACCAAGGGCTGAAGCCACACCAAAGCATGCTGCACCAAGAACCGGGTTTATACCCATAAAATAAGCTATGCCTATACCCCCAAAGCTGGAATGTGTAATTCCACCTGACAGAAAAACCATTTTTTTGGACACTATATATGAGCCGGCAATACCTGCCGTTATACTGCCGAATAACACGGCAAGCATGCTGTTCATCAGAAAATCATATTCCACAAAGGCTGCGAACATAGCATTAATGATTATGTGTTTCCAGTACTGTATGAGGCACATCACCGTGTGCTATCAGCTGTATGGGGCAACCATAGGATTTCAATTGTGCGGTGGTGATCTTTCCTGAATCGTGAAAATGCAGTTTGCGGTTAACGCAGGCAAAGCTCTTGACAAAGGCCGATATTGTACCGACATCATGTGATACCATCATTATGCTTACCGTGCGGTTAAGCTCTTTCAGCTTATCATAAAAGCCCTCCTCAAAGCTGCTGTCCACAAAATTGCCCGGCTCATCCAGTAATAGAAGCCTGGGCGATCCTATCAGTGCCCTGCCCATATAAACCCTCTGCAGCTCGCCACCCGACAGCTCACTCAGCGAGCTCCTCCGCAGGTGGAAGATACCCAAATCATTCAGCACCTTATCCGCCAGATCACGGTCACGGCGCCCCATCCTCGCTTTTTTACCCTTCTGCATCATCAGTCCCGACAACACCACATCCTTCACAGATACAGGAAAATTGCAGTCGCCCTCAGGCATCTGCGGAAGGTAACCTATCTCCTGGGGTTTTATCTTTTCCCTGTTAAATACTATTTCACCTGTAAGGGGCTTTATCAATCCCAGGATAAGCCTGATAAGAGTGGTCTTGCCTCCCCCGTTGGGACCAATAACCCCCATAAAATCGCCCTCCCTTATCTTAAGGTTCACATCCTCAAGCACAGGGTCGCCATTATAGGAGGCACTGACATTTTTAAGTTCAATCAATACTGACATATCCGTCTTATTTATTCATTCCTGCTATACTTTCAGCTATCGCCCTCACCGCGCTCACCCAGTCATAAGCCAGGGGATCAATAACAATTGTTTCTGCAGCTATCTCATCAGCTATAAGGTCGGCATTCCTCTTATCAAATTCCCGCTGTACCAGTATAGCCTTTATATTTTTCTCCCTGCCCTTATCTATCAGCCTTTTCAGGTCCGAGGGAGAAGGCTCCTTCCCCTCTGTTTCAACTGCTATCTGCTCAAGCCCGTAGTCCCTTGCAAGGTAGCTTAAAGAAGGGTGGAATATCATAAATGATTTATTGGCGGTATTGCCAAGCAGTGATTCCAGGTATGCATCAGTGTCCATAATAACACTGTCGAGCTGATGGTGGTTTTTCCAATACTCTTCTTTTCTTCCCGGATCCTTCTCCGACAGGAAATCCCTTATATCCCGGGCTATTACCCTGGCCCGGAGGGGCGAGACCCAGAAATGCGGGTCAACACCGGTATGGTGGATTATGCCATCGTGACTGTGACTGTCTGCAGCTATCAGGTTCTGTGAATCGGCAAGCTCAAGCACCTCCACATCGCTGTCTATATTAATCATCCTGTCTATCCATGCCAGCTCAAAGCCCAGGTAAGCGTTTATTATCATCAGCTCTGAGTCTTTCAAATCCCTGATCACGGCAGGGGGTGGTTCATAGGTAGCCGGACTGGCACCGGGCGGCACAATCACATTAACCCTGTAATTATCGCCTGCAATAGCCCCGGCAAAGAACCTGAAAGGCTCTATACTTACCGATATTACAGCTTTCTCATCCCCTGAGGGACCATCAGCCTGAGGGCCGCATCCCGTGAAGAGGATGATCATAAGAAGTGGTATTATAATTTTTCTCACTTGTTTAAAATTTATATTTTACTGTAAATGAAGATAATAAAATTCTTTTAACATAAGAAATCTCAGTCCTGAATGAGTTTTTTTTAATCTTCTGCTTTTTCGAAATTATTAAAAATGAATTCACTCGTTCATCAGATAGCTAAGGCCGGGTGAAAATACGTCTCATGAGTACATATAACACAACAAATTTAATATATAACAATACAATCACCCAAGTGTTGTAAATGATTATCGTATAAAGTACATTTGGAGGGATAATAAACTACTCCTATGATAAAAATAAGCACTGCCGGGGATATACTGGCATCCCTTCTTACCGGTGATTCCTGTTGTATGGTCTTCCTTCATAACACAAGAGATGAAGATACAGCAGCCAAGATAATGAATGAGGGCTACCGGTTTGAAGAGCAGCTAAGTTATTCCTGCGACAGGGTCAACCCGGACGATACGGTTGAGATAAACTATTTCCTGGTTGAGAGGAAAGAGTACGGCAAGTTTACCATTATTATCGAAATAGATAAAAAGCTGTTCAGGAAGTACAGCTCACTGGCAGATCGCTCCGATATTCATTTTGAAGATATTATAAGCATTACCCTGCCGGTGTTGAGCGATAATGACGAATATATATATACCCTGGCTCCACAGTACATAAAAGGATACCTCGATATTGCCAGCGGAAAATTCACGAAGAACAGGCTATTCAACCCTGCCTTCGAACCGGCCTTATATATGGATAACCACCGCCGGCTTACCAGCGGGGAGCAGGATGCAGGCAACACTGAAAAGCAGTAGTATGCAAGCCATTGCCAACTGTTAATAAATCTTAAAAGATCAACATTCCACCCTCAGCAAAGCGATCTTAATGATATACTTGCTAAATTGCATTTCCAAATATCACAAATCATAATTCACATGAAAATTACCATTAAGTCCCTTATGCTTTCTCTTGCAATACTATTTGCAGGAGGATCAATGACCTTCAGCCAGGTAAAATACCACAGCCCTGAAGAAATAAACTCTGTCCTGATAGCCTTGAACAAAAGCTATCCCAACCTTACTGTGCTTGAAACAATAGGGCAGACATATTCGGGAAAGGACATTATTGCTTTAACCATTGGCATTGGCAATACCGGCACAAAGCCCGGCATAGCCATTATCGGGGGTATTGACGGCAGGTACCAGGCAGGCCGTGAGATAAGTCTCGGCTTTGCCGAAAAGCTCCTTGCCAACGCAGACAGCGAGGAAATAAAAGAGCTGCTGGCCGGGCTAAGCTTTTATGTAATACCCGATGCCAGTCCGGATGCCAGCTCAGGATTCTTTTCCGCGCCCGTATATGAGAGGCTGGTAAATGCCAATCCCACCGATAACGACAGGGATTTTGTAACGAACGAGGATCCCTGCGAAGACCTTAACGGTGACGGTATCATAAGCATGATGAGGATAAAGGACCCCACAGGGGATTATATAACCGACCCGGCCGACAGCCGCCTGATGAAGAAGGCAGATATAGCCGCAGGAGAGAAAGGAGAATGGCGTGTCTATACCGAGGGCATTGATAATGACAAGGACGGTAAGTTCAATGAAGACGGACAGGGAGGAGTGAATTTCAATAATAATTTCAGCTTTGAATATGAGGAATTCGGCAGGAATGCAGGGATAAATGCTGTTTCTGAAAAAGAATCAAGGGCGGTAGCCGATTTTCTCTATGAGCATTTCAATATTTTTGCTGTCTTCTCCTTCGGTCCCCAGGATAACCTCGGACAGGCATTTAAGGCAAAAGGTCCTTCGCCACAGGCCGGACGGAGGGGACCGGGCAAGGTAACCAGCATACTGAAGGAAGACGAAACACTCAATAAGCTGCTCTCATCCATGTACCTTGAGCAGACAGAATATAAGGGGAATCCCGGCTTCAGCCGCGAACCCGGCAACTTTATGGAATGGGCATATTACCATTACGGACGCTACAGCTATTCAACACCCGGATGGTGGTTCCCGTCAGAAAAAGGCTTATCGGCCGAAGCATCATTTCTGAAATATGCAGATGAGAACCTGGATAAGGAGGTATTCGTGGAATGGCAGGAGACAGACCATCCCGGTTTTCCCGGCAAAACGGTTGAGGTCGGCGGCATCTTACCATTCAGCATGTATGCCCCTCCCCCTGAAATACTGGAAGAGGCCATTGAGAATAATTACCTCTTCCTGGTGGAAGCAGCCAGCTTACATCCCTCCGTGGAATTAGTTGACCTGAAAACGGAAAAACTCGAAAAGGATATTCACAGGGTAAGCGTCACCCTGCACAACAAGGGTATCTTCTCAACCACCAGTGAGCTGGGAGATTATAATAAATGGATGAGAAAAATGAAAGTGGAGCTTACATCAGATTCTGATTTTGAGCTGATGAGCGGCAGGAAAATAGAGATAACAGATCGGCTCAAAGGAGATGAGTCAAGAGAATACAGCTGGCTTATACATGGTAAGGGCGACTTTACCATATCAGCCGGTGCCGTCAATTGCGGCATTGATCAGATCAGTTTTACCATTAAATAAGCCAAACAGAAAAAAATACAGTCATGCATAAATTACACAGATCAATAGTAATCATATTTTCACTTCTGATGACCCTGCCGGGACAGGCACAGAAAGAGGAAATGTTCTTCAAGGCTGCCGGCACCCCGGTAAACCCAAAGGTAGATGTCTCATGGAACAGGTATAATACCTATGCAGGCATAATGGATATTGCCGAAAAACTCGGGAAGGCATACCCTGACCTGGTAACAGTGGGATCAGCAGGTAAATCATATGAAGGACGTGATATACTTACGCTGACCATCACCAACCATAAGAACCAGGACCCCGATCATAAACCGGGGTATTATATAGACGGTAATATCCATTCAAACGAGATACAGGGCACAGAGATGGCCCTCTATGCAGCATGGTACCTGGTGGAGATGTATGAAGATAATGCATTTATCCGGGAACTGCTGGATGATAAGGTGTTCTATATCCTGCCTACCATCAATCCCGATGCCAGGGAAAACTACATGCATGAAGCCAATACAGGCAGTTCGCCGCGCTCGGGCATGGTGCCCAGGGATGATGACCGCGACGGACTGGTTGATGAGGATGGCTTTGATGATATCAATGGTGACGGTGTTATCAGCATGATGCGTCGTAAAGATCCTTACGGTCAGTATAAGGATGATCCCTCCGACCCCAGGCAGATGATACGTGTTCAGCCCGGAGAAACAGGTGAATACGAGATGCTGGGCTATGAGGGCATTGATAATGACGGCGACGGACGGGTTAATGAAGACCGCCAGGGCAGTTACGATCCCAACCGCGACTGGGGTTATAACTGGGAACCTAATTATATCCAGGGTGGAGCCGACAAGTACCCCTTTACCTTTCCCGAGAACCAGGCTGTCAGGGATTTTGCCCTTGAACACAGGAATATTACAGGCGCACAATCCTATCATAACTCCGGCGGGATGATACTGAGAGGACCTTCGGCTGAAACAGGAGGATCGGAAATATATACAAGGGAAGACAATATGGTCATTAACAGCATTGGCGAACTGGGAGAGAGTATAATCCCGGGCTACAGGCTCCTTACCATTTATAAGGATTTGTATACTGTTTATGGAGGGGAACTGGACTGGTGGTACGGTTTTATGGGAGCATATGTTTATTCGAATGAACTGTGGTCAAGATACCTTATGTTTGGCGACGGTGACGACAGGGACAGCTATAAGTTCGATAAATATTTGCTCTTTGAAGATGCCTTTATACCATGGGAGGAATATGATCACCCCGTGTACGGCAAGGTTGAAATAGGAGGCTTTGACAAAAATTTCGGGCGGATACACCCCGGATTTATTCTTGAAACAGATGCACACCGCAATACCGCATTCTGTTTATATCATGCATACCAGACACCCAAACTCAATGTACGCGACATCAAAGTGGAGAAGCTGCAGGGATCGCTTAAGCAGGTTACCGCCACTATTGAGAACACCAGGATGATGCCCACACATTCGGGTCAGAATATACACTACAAGATCGATCCACCCGATTATATTTATCTTGACGGAGGCGAGGTTGTAGCCGGCATGATAGTCCTTGATGAAGACAATAATATATGCAGTGAGCAGGAACG
>CAZGUR010000173.1:0-7244 GCA_964529295.1 uncultured Rikenellaceae bacterium
TGGGTCCGGGCACCTCTGCTGAGAAAAGCTGCATGCCCCCTATTTTCAATATAGGCAGTATGGCCAGCGACAGCACTATGATGCCCATGCCGCCAAGCCACTGTGTCATACTCCGCCAGTAGAGGAGTCCGTGCGACAGTGATTCCACCTCATTCAGTATGGAAGCCCCTGTAGTGGTAAAGCCTGATATGGTTTCAAAAAAGGCATCTGTATATGAGGGTATAGCTCCGCCTATGGCAAAAGGCAGACTGCCAAAAAGGGAGAATACCAGCCATGTAAGGGTGACAATAATGAATCCCTCCCTTTTACCTATTGTAGTGTCATATATTCGGAAAAGCAGTGAAAGCAGTGCCCCTGCAGACAGTGTTATAATGGCTGAGACTACCACAGGGAGCAGGTCGCCGTCATCATAGATCAGGGATACAGGTATGATGGTAAGCATGCAGATGCCCTCAAGTATCAGCAGAACACCAAGTACCCTACCTATAATTTTACCGTTCAGCATAAATTATTATTACAGGAAAAATTTTGACATCTTCTCAAAAGCATGGGGCAGTGTAAAAACCACCACCTTATCGTTGGCTTTGATCTCGGTATCACCAGTTGCGATAAATGGTCTTCCGTCCCTGGTGCCGCCACCCACTATGGCTCCTTTCGGAAAATGAATATCACGTATCTTCCCTTTGACTATTTTTGATCCTTCAGGCACCCTGTATTCAAGTACTTCTGCATCTGTTCCTGTCATACACTTTACCTGTGTGACATTTGGATTGGTAGTATGCCTGAAGATACGGCTTGCCGCCGATAATTTCTTGTTGATGATGGTGTCAATGCCACTGTTTTCCGCCAGGTGTATATATTCCATGTTCTCCACTTCGGCTATGGTCTTTTTCACACCCTGTTGATTGGCCAGGAGGCATGCCAGTATATTGGTTTCAGAATTACCCGTGAGGGCAACAAAAACATCTTTTCTTGCTATGCCTTCCTGGATAAGAAGGTTAGCATCCCTTCCGTCGCCATGTATAACCAGTGTGTTCTCCAGTTCATCGGCCAGCATCTCACATTTGTCAGCATCATAATCGATAAGCTTGATAAAGCACTCTTTCTGAAGTGACTGGGCCACTCTTCTGCCTATCCTGCTTCCGCCCAGTATCATTATCCTTTTGGCCACGAAATTTTCCTTACCCGAAAATTTCATCATGTCTTTTATCCCTTCACGCGTTGATACCACAAAGACCAGGTCGCCTTCCCTGAATTTCTCCTCGCCTCTGGGGATAATGGTCTCTTCATTCCTTTTGATTGCTACGGCCCGGAAACTGATATTCTTCAGGTCAATGGCCACATCTTTTAGTTTCCTGTTAACCACCGGGGCATTACTGTCCAGTTTCTGCACATAAAGGGATAACATGCCGCCGGAGAACTCCATAAATTCTGTTGTGCCCGTTTCGTGCAGCAGACCAATCACCTCCTTTGCCGCTATCAGTTCCGGATAAATAAGGGAGTCAATGCCCATGGATTTAAAAAATTCCTTGGTGCCGTGCTCAAGGTAATCGCGGTTGTCAATACGTGCAATGGTTTTGACTGCACCGAGACGCTTGGCGAGTATTGCCGAAGTGATATTTGTATCCTCAAGGTGGGCAACGGCAATAAACAGATCAGTTTTCTTTCCAAGGGCATCCTTCAGCAGCTTTACAGAAGTGGCTGAGCCCTGGTATGTCATGACATCAAGGGATGAATCAATAGGCTTAAGCCTGCTCTCCTCGGGATCAATAATCAGAATGTCGTGATGCTCATTGCTTAACATCTTGGCCAGATGTGTCCCAACTTCTCCTGCACCTGCAATTACTATTCTCATCTAAGCTTTGTAAAAATGAAACATGGCAAATTTATAAAATAGCCCTTAATAAGTCATAAAAACGGGAAAATCTTTTACTGCACTTACTGTTTTACCTGGATGATAAGATATAATATGGTGAGTGCCAGGGCCAGGTGAGGGTTTCTTTTTTCTTTTTCAAGCAAAAACCTGGCTGTTGCTAACAGTACAAGGAAGAGCAGGACAGCTGCCGGGACTGAGATATCCTCTACCCTTATAAGCGCAGCCGGCAGTGCGGCTGTTGCAGACGCCGCATCAGTCAGGATATCAACACAGTAAACCAGTATATCTGCTATCAGTGTTGATATTACTGGTACGGATGACAGGATGATCAGTGCCAGTCCGGCGGAAAGTATAAGGGTGGCCAGGGGTATGGCAAAAAGGCTTGACAGTACCGAAAAAAGTGGTACTTCTCCATAAAAGAGTGCTACGAATGATATGGTTCCTGCCTGTGCCAGCAGAGATACGGCCATCATCTTCCACAGCCATGACAGTATACGCCCGCGGAACCTGATTTTTTCTGACAGCTCCCTGTAGTTACAGACGATAAAGATAACGGCAGAATAGGAGAGGAGGAAGGATGCTTCAAAGATGATGGATGGTTTTGCCAGCATGATGATAAAGGCTGAGGCCATTACCGAGTTAAGCGGTGTGGCGGGACGGTTAATATAATATCCTGTACTCAGAAAGGAGAACATAACAGCTGCCCTTGTGACAGAAGGGCTCAGTCCGCTTATAAGGGCATAGGACCATATTACCAGCAGGGATATGCTGAGTTTGAGGAGTCCGGATCGAAGTCCGGCCATCCTCAGCAGTGAAATGGTGATAAGACTTATTATGCCGACATGCAATCCGGATACAGCCAGTATATGTATTATCCCGCTTTGCCTGAATTCATCCTTTATCTCCTTGTCGAGCAGTGCCCTGTTGCCCAGTGTTATGGCAGATACGATTGCCAGGCTTTTTTTATTGTCCAGTGAGCTGTCCAGCCTGTTGAACAAGGACTCCCTGAGTATGGTTCCCAGCTGCCTGACCCCCGGCTTATAAGCCTTATAATCAAAGGTGTCATAGCAGAAGCAAAGGTATTTGTAGCCCCTGCGGTTCATGTATGCCCTATAGTCAAAATTATCCAGGCTGTCGAAATCGATTATCTCCCTGGGTGATGCCCTGAAACTTATAATACTTCCGGGCTTTATAGTATCACGGAGATGTATACTGTCAGAGTAAACAAGCAGTCTGTTGTTTTTATTATACCTTATTCCGTCTACACTTATAATGCTGCTTTGCAGGGCCACTGATCGTGTTTTTTGTTCAGGATAAGCCTCTGTTTTTACCAGGAATTCATGTTGCCCCTTACTTATACAGGCAGGATTTTGCCTGTCCATAAAAGATAATGAGCACCCGCACAGGAGGATGCAGCAATGGAGGATTAAGCCAAAGGACAGTGATGATATAAGCTTTGAGAAGAAGAGGATATTGACTGTCAGCGCAAGAGACAGAATTACCAGTGCCACATTACAGTAAGCTACTGAATGCAGGTATTGACCGCATATTATGCCTGTTGCCAGGGCAATGCAGTAGGACGTGAATGGTGTCTTTTTATACAGCACTCTACAGCGATTACTGTATAAACGTACATAAAATCTTTTGATTTTACACGGACAAATAAAAAATCGAAATGATTTTTACCTCACCTTTTGTTTCGGCAGGATTGTTCTGTAATCGACATCAAATTTACCCCTGCTGATACCTGCCAGCTTGGATTTTAGCAGCCTTTTCCTGATAGGGCTGACCCTGTCGGTGAAAAGCACTCCGTCGAGGTGATCGTATTCATGTTCTATAACCCTGGCCCTGAAACCTTTGATTGTCTCTTTATGGAATTTCCATTCACTGTCAAAATATTCAATATTTATTATTGACTCGCGGTACACCTCCTCATGTATCTGGGGTATGCTGAGGCATCCTTCATTCATCAGCACCATCTCACCGGTCCTTTCTGTGATATAGGGGTTAATGAATACCTGCCTGAAGCCGGCCATATCAGGCTCATCTTTAGCCAGGGGTGAGCCATCAACAACAAAGAGGCGTATGGATTTTCCTATCTGTGGCGCTGCCAGTCCTATACCATCGGATTGGTGCATGGTGTCAAACATATCATCAATAAGATTGGCGAGACCCTCATAGTCTTTATCTATATCTTCTGCCACTTTCCTGAGTACCGGGTGACCATAAACATATATAGGATAAATCATCTGATTACATATTATTTATAGGCAGAGCGTTGCATATAAGACTGTAGTATAAGGGAGGCACTTATCTTATCTACATTCTCCTTTTTCTGCCTGTCTGATTTTTTCATTCCTCCGTCTATCATTGCTCTTTGTGCAATGCTGGATGTAAACCTTTCATCAACAAGGTGAAGGTCTGTATCCCTGAATATCTTCCTTAGCCTGTTAATGAAAGGATCAATCTGTTTTACCAGTTCTGAAGGCTGGTTATTCATTTTCCTGGGATAGCCAATGATTATTGCATCAACCTTTTCGCCGGCGATATATTCTTTCAGAAATGCCTCAAGTTCCGTTGTGGCAATTGTTTTAAGGGGACTGGCTATGATCTGATCTCTGTCTGTCACTGCCAGTCCGGTCCTTTTCTTCCCGTAATCAATTGCTATCAAGCGTCCCATCACCCGGTTTAAATATGCTGCAAAGATAGTTAAGAAAGGCTAAAAGATAAAATATGAAAGGCGCGGATCTTTATGTCCGCGCCTCTGTGCCGTTATTATCCGGCATTATCTTATTTTCCCGGCCTAGTATTCCATTGCTGCCAGTCGCCTGTAGGAGTTATATCTCCATTTAGCGTTATTCTCGGCTGCTTCAAAGAGTACTTTTGCTTCTTCCGGGAATGATTTAAGCAGTGATGTATACCTTACCTCTGATTTAAGGAAGTCCTGGAACTTGCTCCAGTCCGGCTCCTTTGAATCGAGGATAAAGGGGTTTTTGCCCTCTGTCTCGAGACGCGGGTCAAACCTGTAGTTATGCCAGTAGCCACTCTTAACGGCTTCATCCTGCTGTGCCTGTGCTTTGCCCATACCACCTTTCAGACCATGACTTATACATGGTGAGTATGCAATTATTATTGATGGTCCGGGATAAGCTTCAGCCTCGCGCAGGGCCTTGAAGAACTGCGACTGGCTTGCACCCATGGCCACCTGTGCTACATAAATATAACCATAGGTCATGGCCATCTGTCCCAGGTCTTTTTTCTTTATCTTCTTACCTGAGGCAGCGAATTTAGCCACGGCACCTGCCGGTGTTGACTTTGATGCCTGTCCGCCGGTATTGGAATACACCTCTGTATCAAGAACCAGTACATTTACATCTTCGCCTGATGCCAGAACGTGGTCCAGTCCACCATAACCTATATCATATGCCCATCCGTCGCCTCCGAAGATCCACATTGACTTCTTGACCAGGTATTGCTTAAGGCTTAGTATCTCTTTGGCTACAGCATCTTTTTCTTTCTCACATGCACTGATCACCTTCGCTGATGCAGCCTTTGATGCTTCGGCATCATCTTTTGCTTCTATCCATTCCCTGAATGCCTCTTTTGTATCTGAGCTTACGCCATTGGCAGAATCCATAAGCCTTGCAATACGTTCACGCAGCTTGTTAATGCCTGTAGCCATACCAAAACCATATTCGGCATTGTCTTCAAAGAGTGAATTGGCCCATGCCGGTCCGTGCCCGTCCTTATTCTTTGTATAGGGCGTGGAAGGTGCAGAGCCACCGTATATTGATGAGCAACCTGTTGCATTGGCAACTATCATCCTGTCGCCAAACAGCTGTGTCACAGCTTTGACATAGGGTGTTTCGCCGCAGCCGGCGCATGCGCCTGAAAATTCAAACAGGGGCTGGGCGAACTGGCTGTTCTTAACTGTTTTCATCTTATCAACAACTGTGTCCTTGTATCCCACCTCTTCATGCATATAGGTCCATTTTTCTTTCTGGTGGAGCTGTGATTCAAAGTGTTTCATCACCAGGGCTTTTTCTTTGGACGGGCACACATCGGCACAGTTGCCGCAACCGGTACAGTCGAGCACACTCACCTGTATCCTGAATTTATATTCTTTCAGAGCGCCAATACCTTTTATCAGCTCTGTTCCTTCAGGGGCTTTTTCCGCTTCTTCATCAGTAAGCAGGAATGGCCTTATTGCTGCATGCGGACATACATAGGAGCACTGGTTGCACTGTATGCAGTTATCGGACTGCCATTCGGGAATCCACACGGCAATACCGCGCTTTTCATATTCTGTTGTCCCTGCCGGGAATGTGCCGTCTTCCCTGCCTTTGAAGGCACTGACAGGCAGGTCATCGCCTTTCTGGGCTATGATAGGATTAACGACATCCCTTACAAAGTCAGGAATGTTATCGTCTTTTTTTGCCTCTTTCTCAGTGGCATCTTTCCAGCTGGCAGGCACATCGATCCTGACTACATTGCCTCCGCGGTCGACAGCGGCATAGTTCATATTAACGATTTCTTCTCCTTTATTACCATAGGATTTAACGATAAATTTTTTCATCTCGTCAACAGCCTTGTCATAGGGTATCACCCCGGCTACCTTGAAGAAGGCGCTCTGCATTATTGTATTGGTGCGTCCGCCCAGGCCTATCTCTTCGGCTATATCCGTGGCATTGATCATATAGAAGTTGATATCGTTCTCTGCCAGGTATTTTTTTACCCCTGCCGGCAGTTTCTCTTCCACCTCTTCTTTTTCCCATATTGCGTTAAGCAGGAATGTGCCTCCGCTGGCCAGTCCCTTGAGCATATCATATTTCTCAAGGTAAGCCGAGACGTGGCATGCCACGAAGTCAGGGGTGTTAACCAGGTATGTTGACCTGATGGGTGTATCGCCAAAACGCAGGTGGGATATTGTTATACCACCTGATTTTTTTGAGTCGTAGGCAAAATATGCCTGGCAGTACTTATCCGTTGTTTCACCTATTATTTTTATCGAGTTTTTATTAGCCCCTACAGTACCGTCTGAGCCCAGACCGTAGAATTTGGCTGAATAGGTGGCTTCATCTGTTACGTTTATCTCTGGCAGCAGCGCTAATGAGGTATGTGTTACGTCATCATTGATACCCAGTGTGAAGTGATTTTTAGGTTTATCCTCTTTAAGATTTTCATAAACGGAGATGATCATGGCGGGTGTTGTGTCCTTTGAAGAAAGGCCGTACCTGCCACCTACAATAAGGGGCCTGTCCTCTTTCTCGTAGAACATCTCGCGTACGTCAAGGTATAATGGTTCGCCATTGGCACCGGGCTCCTTGGTACGGTCGAGCACAGATATTTTCTTTACCGTGTCCGGCAG
>CAZGUR010000174.1:0-7221 GCA_964529295.1 uncultured Rikenellaceae bacterium
AGCTGTAAAAAGTGTAAATATTTTCTTCATGGTAGTAGATTTATAGTTAAGATTAGCTAGTTTTTAATTATTTTGAATGTCTTTAATACCTTATTGTTGTCTGTAACTTTTAAGAAATAGATAGCAGGTAAAAGACCTGACATAGAAATAGTAGTTTCCTTACCTTCAGCTTTCCTGTTTTTCAGTAGTTTACCGTTGGCATCGAATAGTTTGAACACTAAACCCTCAGTAACGTAATTTTCAATCTTAAGATTTAGAAAATCGTTTGCCGGATTTGGGTATACCTGACAGAAAAGATTTATATCTTTTATCCCTTCAGCACCTGTAATAACAGAAATCTCGTAAGGTTGCTGAATCCCCTGATATACTGATCCTGTGGAGATATCTGAAATAACAGAATATAAAACCTGTCCAACAGAATAGCTAACCGTGCCTCCTGATCCGCTTGTGTTACCACCGGAAGCACTGACAGCCACTTGTGCTCTTATAATCTGCCCGGAACTGATCAGACAAAATGTAACGATTACAAATAGAGATCTTTTCATTTAAAAATATTTATAGGATTAAAAATCAAATAAAAACAAATTATACAATTTTATTACAATTTCAACATTCTTATAACTGTTTACTACCTATAACGAACCAGAGATAGCAACACAGCTTTAATGTTGATACGAAGCAGATTGTGACATCGTTATTTTTACGCATAATAAATATATGCAGACTTTAAATCAATTCAAAATATAATTTCTGATCATACCTGCCCCACTCGATAATAATTATACAGATTTCTTCATCACCTGCATTAAAAGTAACTTCTGATCTCATTTCAGATTATTGTTAATAATTTTTGTAATACTGTAGGTAGCAGATTATGGTAATCATTCGAAATAAAACCTACATTTGATAACTAAATAATAATTCAATATTCACAAAGAGAATAATAGCATGGCCCAGCAGTATTTAGATCATTCAAAAGCAATTTTAACATCTGATCGCTCAAACTTTAAAGGAGGAAGCAAAGGTTCCGGGATAATCTCTTTATTTGGATACCAGAACGAATATGATCTCAGGAAAGGCTATCCTTTACTGACTACAAAAAAGATGTTCACAAGGTCTATGTTTCATGAAACAATATGGTTCCTGAGGGGAGATACAAACACTAAGTACCTTGAAGATAACAACTGCCCTATCTGGCGGCCTGATGCATTCCAGGATAATCTGCCCGGGATGATTAAAGAAGGCTTATTTCCTGAAGGTCTTGTGAAATATTCTCCTGATTGGGACAAAGCAATGGCAGAATATGGCCAGAGGATAAAGGAAGATGCTGAATTTGCAAAAAGATGGGGAGATGCCGGACCAATATATGGCAAACAATGGAGAAGATGGGAATATTATGATCATGACAAAGGTGCATTTATTGAAATAGATCAGTTGGGAAAAATGATTGAAGGGCTGAGAAAGAAACCAACCGGAAAAAAACATATTGTTGATTCGTGGAATCCCGGAGATACTCCGAATATGTCCTTACCTCCATGTCATGTGCTGTATCAGGCAACTGCCAATGAAGAAGGAGAGCTGGAATTGCAACTATACCAGAGAAGCTGTGACCAGTTTTTAGGCGTTCCTTTTAATATAGCCAGTTATGCTGCCTTAACACAGGTGATTGCCCAGGAAGCAGATATGGTGCCGAAAACATTTATCCACACTTTTGGCGATGCACACTTTTATACCAGCATTGGAAAGAGAACTCAATGGTACAGAGAAAATTTCAGGGAAGTGCAAAAAAGAATAAAAAATATTTCACAACGGGAAGAATATCCGGAAGTTGTTGCCTGGATCAATAAAAATGCTCCCGGTGACGGAAATGAAGAGAAATATGATCATGTAACCGCCATTCTCGAGCAAATGTCAAGAGAACCCAGACCCCTGCCTCAATTACAGATTGCAAAAAAGCCTTTTGATCAGCTGACAATAGATGATTTTGTTGTAAAAGATTATGATCCACATCCTCCGATAAGGAGAAATATGTGTGTTTAAGCGGCATAGTTTTGGAAGAATTAGTATTTGCCATTTCAACAGACAAGCTATGGAAATTATTAAGCTATAATGAAAGAGGCTTAATAAAAGGAAAAAGCGGTGTTCTGAGCAGAATAGTTCAGAATGGCCTGTTCCGGAAAAGGAGCGAACTGGAAGAAGACCCTTCCTTTAAACAAATAATACCATATGCCATTATCTCAAACAGGGAATCATTTTACTTATTCAGAAGGACGTCCGGGCAAAAAGAGAAAAGATTACACAATAAACTCCATCTTGGAGTCGGCGGACATATGAATCCCGGCAGTTCAGGTAAACCGGATCAACAATACCTGCTTAATGAACTGAAAAGAGAATTGAATGAAGAGATTCAACTATTAAATGGTTGCCTGATAGAGGATATAGAATTTATTGGCTTCATCAATGATGATTCAATTCCGGTTAGCAGGGTTCATTTGGGTCTCTTATATAATATTCATTTGTCAAATAAAGATATTGTCATTAATGAAAGGGATAAGATGATAGCAAGCTGGATAGATAAAACCGATTTATCTAATTACTATACAGAAATGGAAACATGGACTAAAATTGCGATTGATAACTACATAATGTAAAGGTTAAGGCCAAATACAGAGTAAATACCAGCGGCTGATAATTAACATGCAGTCGCAAAACCTATAAAACCGGAATTAGTCTGGCAGACAAAGAGACAGTACAGAATGATAGGCCACATCCATAGGCCACATCCATGGATAAATTGGATAAGACTTGCTATATCATATTCATCATTTTTAACTATTATATTTCCATAGTATTAATTATTCCCGGAAGTTTTGCTAATTTTAGTACCATTCAGTTCGAGCTGTCAGGATCAAAAACCTGGTTGTACAGTAGAGTATTTATTAGATGAAAGAAGAAATATAAAAGCAAACTGAACATGCACTTACCTTTACTTCAGGATTTTTTAATTATTCTGGGTTTTTCTGCAGTAGTTGTTTTTGTACTGCAAAGGCTGAAATTACCTTCAATCCTGGGTTTTTTGCTTACGGGTATTTTGATTGGACCACACGCGCTTGGCCTTGTGCATGAATCCGGACAGATTGAGGTTATCTCTGAAATAGGTGTTATTTTATTACTGTTCGTAATTGGAATGGAATTGTCCATTAAGCAGCTTATATCTATAAGAAATACTGTTATTGTTGGAGGTGCCTTACAGGTTGGGCTGACGATCATCGTATCAGGACTGGTTTATTACTTCCTCGGAAACCCATGGAACGAAGCACTATTTATAGGATTTCTGTTTTCCCTTTCAAGTACTGCTATTGTGCTGAAAGTATTGCAGGACAGGAATGAAATATCCGCGCCTCACGGACGGAATGCCCTGGCCATTCTTATTTTTCAGGATATCATAGTAGTGCCAATGATGCTGTTCACACCCATTATTGCCGGGCACTCGGGCGATCTTACTAACAGCGTACTCTTGCTGTTGCTTAAAACAGCTATTGTGGTTATTATAACAATAGTGAGTGCAAGATTTTTAGTGCCAAAGTTAATGCATGTTATTGCCAGGACAGGTAGCAAGGAATTGTTTTTAATCACGACCATTACCATTTGTTTTGCTGTGGCTTTTCTGACCTCGCAGGCGGGACTATCTCTGGCATTAGGTGCCTTCCTTGCCGGGCTGATAATATCAGAATCAGAATACAGTTATCAGGCTACTAGCATTATACTCCCTTTCCGGGAATTGTTTGCCAGTTTCTTTTTCATATCTGTAGGAATGCTGTTGAACCTTCAGTTTTTTGGTGAGCATATCGGTCCTATAATGCTTCTTGTGCTGGCTGTTTTTTTAGTAAAATCAATGATTACTTCATTTGCTGTTGCAGTCTTAAAATATCCTCCACGGACATTTTTACTTACGGGACTTGCCCTTTTCCAGGTTGGAGAATTTGCTTTTATACTCTCAAAAGTCGGTATCGAATACGGTCTGCTCAGCACAGAAGCTAATCAGTATTTTTTGGCTGTATCCATTGTGTCTATGCTACTTACTCCATTTGTCATTATTTTTTCTGAAAATATTGCCTTCGGAATGATGCAATTTAAACCAATAAAGGCGATTGATAAAATGATGACGGCATCAAAAGATAAAACAAGCCCGCCGGTTGAAGAAGAACTGAACAACCATCTGGTGATAATCGGTTATGGCATCAATGGCAGAAACCTCAGCAAAGCGGCAGAATTCAGTAAAATACCTTACCTTGTCATTGAACTTAATGCAGAAGTAGTCAGAGAAGAACGTAAAAAAGGTGTTCCAATAATATTCGGAGATGCTAGCCAGGACCATATTCTGGAGTTAGCTAAGCTTGAAAAGGCACGTATTGCCGTTATTGCCATTTCTGACCCTGTGGCAACAAAAGTTATAACCAGGTATATACGTTCAATTAGTCTGTCCATACATCTGATAGTCAGATCGAGGTATGTCAAGGAAATTTCAGAGCTTACAGCCCTCGGTGCTGATGATGTTATACCCGAAGAATTTGAGACCTCAATCGAAATATTTTCAAGGACTCTCCATAGCTTTCTTGTTCCGGAGGACGATATTGAGTATTTTATTGAAATGACACGCTCAGATAATTACAGTCTTTTTCAAAGCAAAAAGAGTATTCCGAGAACTTTCAGACCAACAAATTTCCCGGACTTCAATATCTCCTGTTTAAAAATAAAAACTGATCATGGCAGAATCGTTGGAAAATCCCTTAAAGATATTGATTTACGAAATACATATGGCATAAATGTATTGGGCATTTCAAGAAGAGACAAGATGATTATCAATATAAACCCGGATGAAAAGATACTAAAAGATGATATCCTGTATGTGATGGGTAAAAAATCTAGTATTGATAAATTCAGAAAAACCGTTGACTGAAAAGATCCGGGACGCAACCAGGTAGGTGGCTGACTTATAATCGATATTCCCTTACACTTAACTTAATGCATTTAACGATAAACAAAGATTAAGTGTATTATTTACCCATAAAATTCTTATTTTCGTTTCCGGTAAGTATACATCAATTCACTTAATGTAAAACTCAGGATAATGAATAATTATTTCAGTAAAACCTCTTTACCCAAGTTAACAGGGGTCATCATTTTTACCATGATGGGTTTGACCCTTACCGTTAATGCACAGCAAAAAGCCAGGCTTGTAATAAATACAGACCAGGGAGAACACCAGATAAGCAGGCATATATACGGTCATTTCTCCGAGCACCTGGGACGTTGCATATATGGCGGATACTGGGTGGGGGAAGAATCTGAGATTCCCAATAAAAGAGGTATACGCACCGATGTTGTGGATGCCCTCAGGAAGACGGCCATCCCAAACCTCAGATGGCCCGGCGGCTGCTTTGCCGATGAATATCACTGGACAGATGGTATTGGTCCGCGCGAAGATCGGCCAACAATGATAAACACCCACTGGGGCGGTGTTACCGAAGACAACAGTTTCGGCACTCATGAATTCCTTGAGCTCTGCGAGCAGCTGGGTACCGAACCTGTTATTGTAGGTAATGTAGGCAGCGGAACACCTGATGAATTGTCAAAATGGGTTGAGTATGTCAATTTCGACGGTATAAGCCCCATGGCAGATATGCGCCGTGAGAACGGTCGCGACAAACCCTGGAAAGTGGTATACTGGGGCATCGGCAATGAGAACTGGGGATGCGGCGGCCATATGACACCTGAGTACTATTCTGATCTGTACAGGCGCTTTGCAACCTATGCCAGGAATTATGGTGATGTGCGACTCCGTAAGGTTGCCGGCGGAGCCAATGCCTCGGATTATAACTGGACCGAGACATTAATGAAGAACATTCCACACTGGATGATGTGGGGCTTATCACTTCATCACTATACAACGAGATGGGAAAGTAAAGGTCCGGCTACAGGCTTTTCCGAAAGCAGATACTTTGACGTGCTGGACCGCTGTCTCAGGATAGAGGATGTTATTGACCGCCATATATCCATTATGGACAGGTATGATCCTCAGAAAAGGGTTGCCATGGTGGTTGATGAATGGGGCACCTGGTATGATGTTGAGCCGGGCACCAATCCGGGTTTCCTCTTCCAGCAGAACACCATGCGCGATGCTTTTGTGGCCGGCTTATCCCTTAACTATTTTAATGAAAAATGTGACAGGATAAGAATGGCAAATATTGCCCAGACAGTTAATGTCTTACAGGCACTTGTCCTGACTGATGATGAAAAAATGCTTCTTACACCAACATACCATGTTTTCGAGATGTACAGCGTGCATCATGATGCCACACTGCTGCCATCAGATCTCAGTACAGGTGATTATGAGTTTGAAGGTAAAAAGATCCCGGCCCTAAGCGCTTCAGCCTCAAAAGATGACAAAGGCATTATTCATATATCCGTTGTGAATATTCATCCCGGGGAAGCATCTGAGCTCGAAATTGATCTGCGCGGACAGGATGTTTCAATAGTAAGCGGCAGAATACTTACTTCCACTGATGTTGGCGATCATAATACCTTCGATCAGCCCGATAAGGTTAAACCGGAGGTGTTCAGAGATATAAAATTGGATGGCAATATCCTCACGGCTGTTGTTCCTGCCGGATCGATTGTCGTCCTGGAGGTGAAATAAAAAGGTGTTTTAAGATTTGCTTATTTTGGCGATCGATTTTGACTTATTTTTGCTATCGGTGGTTGACGTGTTCGAATGATAAAAAACTACAGATGAAGAAAGCATTTTTATTCCTTATAATATTTTTCTCCTCCCTGACTTTTACACAGGCGCAGGAAGATATAAAAGCTAACAGTCCGGGCGCAGGCAACCCTGTTTTGCCAGGCTATTTTGCTGACCCCACAGTAAAGAAAATTGACGATATATATTATATATACGCAACCACCGACAATGAGATGCTGGCTTCAGGGGCCCCTACCCTGTGGTACAGCAATGACTTTCAGAACTGGTATAACTACACCCTGGAGATACCCTCACTGTCATCCGTTAACCTCCGCAATTACTGGGCTCCCGATATGGTGGAGGGAGATGACGGCAGGTACTATCTTTACTTCGGCAACTGCCAGGCAGGATGCAAGATCTATGGTTATGTAGCTGACACACCCTATGGTCCATGGACCAAGCTGCATGATGATGACACA
>CAZGUR010000175.1:0-7203 GCA_964529295.1 uncultured Rikenellaceae bacterium
ATGGAATGCAGATATTCCTTTCCGGCAATATTCACACTGCTACTGAATGTCTCGATAAACCGGACAGACCCATCGGCCCTGCGGTGACTGAACTCAAAATGTGTCTTTTTCCCCTGTCTTACATTCTCAATTTCAACTTTAAGATCTTCGTCAGGCAGTGTATTTATATCGGAGATATTCATTCTCTCCAGTTCTTCAACCGTCCACCCGTAAAACCTGGCAGCGGCCGGATTGGCTTCCACAATATTTCCGTTATCCGGATCAATAATAAGCTTTATTGCAGAATGATTCTCAAAGATATTACGGAATTTCTTTTCACTCTCCTGCAATTCCTTTTCAATACTCTCTTTTTCAATCCTGGCACGGCTGTTCTCCAGAGCCTCAATAAGGGCATAGGGCAGCCGGTTGATATGTTCCTTTATAACATAATCATTAGCACCTGCTTTCATACATGCTACAGCAGTTTCCTCGTTCATTGATCCGGTAAGCACTATAAACGGGATATTTCTGTCCATTGATCTTGTTATCTGCAATGCTGTCATACCATCGAAAGATGGCATTGAGTAATCTGAGATAATAACATCTGGACTAAACTCTTTTAAAGCCCGCCTGAATTCCTCTTCCGTATCCACCACCTCATGACTATAACTTATCTCCCCTTTTCTTATCTCACGCCGTGCAAGCTCAACGTCTGTCTGCAGATCTTCTACAAAAAGAATTTTTATTGATTTTCCGGTCTTGCTCATTTGGTCATATTATTTTTGCAAAAATAGTGAATTCTTTATACACAATTTCTCCTGCCTTTTCCGGACAATAACAGCAAATAATAATCTATGGTTGCTGGTTCAGCAGCAGCCAGTAAAGTCCCAGGTCCCTTATTGCATCAACAAACTTATCAAAATCAACGGGTTTAACTATATAGCTGTTTACCCCCAGGCGATAGCTCTCAATCATATCTGATTCCTCTTTTGAGGATGTAAGCACAATTACAGGTATCATTCTTGCAACTTCATCGCTCTTTATCACCTTCAGCACTTCCAGACCATCAACCTTCGGCAGTTTAAGGTCCAGCAGGATAATCTTCGGCTTTTTGGCAATTGGTCTCTCCTTATATTTCCCTCTTGCAAAAACAAAATCCAGGGCTTCCTCACCATCTCCCACCACCAGCACCTTATTGGTCAGCTTATTTTGTTTCAGTGCACGGAGGGCCATTTCCGCATCATCAAGATTATCTTCCACGATAAGTATCTCAACCTCATTAAAATTCTTCATTATATATTCTTTTTAATTATAAATTAATCATGACCCGGGGAAGTGAAAAGGAGAATACTGCACCCTTGCCGGGCTCAGCGCTGGCATCCACCTCACCCCCGTGCTTATGTATTATTCGCTGCACTATGGCCAGTCCCACCCCTGTACCTTCAAACTCGCTCTCGCGGTGCAGACGTTTAAAAACCCCAAACAGTTTATTCCTGTATTTCATATCAAAACCGGCTCCATAATCTTTAACAAAATAGGTGTTTTTTTTGTCATCAGTCTCAGACCACAACTCTATCTTCTTTATTTCCGAACCGGCACTGTACTTAAGGGCATTACTCAGCAGATTCTGCCATACATTCTTTATCAGTGAAGAGTCGCATCTTGCCGGTGCAAGATCTTTTATCTCAAGGCTGAATTGTTGTTTCTGCTCATCGTCTGCCACTTCATCATACATGGACTTTACGATTGCGGTCATATCAATCCCGGATATGTTAAGCTCAGCCCTTGATATACGTGAGAGATTAAGCATATCATTTATCAGCTCATCCATTTTTTTTGCATTCTGCCGTATTACATTAAGCAGCCTTCTCCCCTCCTTATCCAGCTTATCTGAATAATCTTCAAGCAGGAATCTGGAAAAGCCGTTGATAGACCTAAGCGGTGCCCTCAGGTCGTGCGACACCGAATAAGAAAAAGCTTCCATCTCCCTGTTTGAGGCTTCCAGCTTCTTTCTTTCTTCCTTCAGGTCTGCAGTAACATTGTTAAGATCCTCAACCATATACAGCATGGCCTTCTGGCTCTTATCGAGCTTCTCTATCTTCTCCTGCAGTTCGGCTGTCCTTTCCGTCACTTTCCTCTCAAGTTGGTCCGTCAGCTTATTAAGCTTTTCATTAACCAGTTTTGTTTCAGAGATATCAATCATATTACCATATACCCGGCTTACCTTACCACCCCTCGTTTCGGCCTGTCCCCTGGTACGGACCCATTTATTAATTCCGTCATTTGATTTCATTCTCAGTTCCAGGTCATAAGCCTCGCCTGTTGCCATAAGCTTCTTCAATGCCCTGTCAAGCACCTCCCCGTCATCTCCCTGATAAAAAGATAGAACCTTATCATAATCAGAAGGGTTGAAAGATTCGGGAGACAGCCCATATATATCGTATATTCCATTCGTCCAGTTACTCTTATCCGAATCTGCATATCTCTCCCACCCACCTGTCTTTGACACCTTCTCCATCTCATCCAGCAAAAGCTTCTGTTTACGCAAACTTTCAGCCGTTCGTTTATGTTCTTCTATCTCTTCGTTCAGACTTCTGGTCCTGCGTTTTACTTCAGCACGCATAAAAAAGAATGACACAAAAGCCATCAATACAAGCAGCGGGATAAATATATATAATGCGATTTTCAGCATCTCGCGCGTCGTTAATGTCCCGGCTGTTGCCGGTCCGAACCATTTCCCCTGTATATTGTAGTATGTCTCATTGGCAATGACTATTGACAGTCCCTCATTCAATCGTGCCAGGAGTTTCTGATCCCCTTTCTGCACTGCAAAGCAGAAATCCTGACGAAACCGCGGCAGCTGGAAATCAAGTGGATGAACCGACCTGATCTCCAGTTCCTCCAGCAGGTGAATACCTGTAATCCTCTGGGTAATAAGCGCATCATACTGACCTGCAGCAAGTCTTTCAAAAGCCTCCTCAAAAGTGTTTGTGGTAAAAACCAGATCCGACACGCTGTCCCGTCTAACATACTCCTCGGCATTATCACCCTTCATAACGACGATCTCTTTTCCACTGAGATCGGACACCGAGTTTATTCCCTCAGTACCTTCTCTTACAAATACTGCCCCGTGCAATGAAAGGTAGGGCATGGTAAAGTCGAAGAGCTCTTCTCTTTCCGGTGTCCTGCCCACCAGTGGGAGGGCATCGATCTTTCCTTCAGCAAGGTCATTTTTTATCTTATTCCACACCCCTATTTTGAAAAAAGGTGCTAGTCCCACCGCTTCAGCAGCAGCCTCAAACAGCTCAACGGCAAAACCTGTGGCATTTCCATCCTTATCAACAATGCAATATGGAGGGTAATCAGGCTCAGATGCAACCAATATTGTATCCGGCACTTCACTGACCGGAGTATGGGCCTCCCTTACCTGTCCTGATATATTTCCTGTCGTCATAACAAAAAAGACCAGGAAAAACCAACAGCATGTTTTTCTGTTGTTCATCTGATTTAAAATCATGTTCATTTCATATCTTTCGCTTTAAGCCTTGCTATTTCATCTTTCAGTTCCCTTATGCGAAACTCCCTTTCGATGGTGGCATCATGGAATTTCTCAAGCTCTTCAATTCTTTCTTTCAATTCTCTTGTCTGATCATCAACCTGTTTCTGCAGGCTGTCTTTCAGTCCCCGCAGCTCGTTCTCAACCTGCTTCTGCCCGGTAATATCCTGAAAGGTAGCCAGGAATTCCTTTTCAAGCATCAGGCCACCTATCATCACAATCTTCTTACTACCGTCGCTGCAGCTCACCGTATATTCATCCGGCAGTATCTCCGACCCTGATCTCTCTGCTTTCTTCATGGCCGCATTCCAGCGGTCGATAACCTCTTCCCTGTATTCCCTGTCGGGATAAGCCTTTATCCACCAGCCCTTCAGATGGGGTATATCCTCTTTGGTATAACCAAAAACAGTGGTAAAATTATCATTTATATAAAGTATATCACCGGTATTCCTGTCGAAGTTACATAAAGGCACAGGCAGGTACTCCACGAAATTCATAAACCTGGACTGGCTTTGTTTAAACTTTTCCTCTGCCTCAGTACGATTGCGTATATCACGTGCCGCTCCCTGCAGGCCGGTAATCCTGCCACCGATAATCAAGGGTTTACCAACTATCTCAACAGGTACAAGGTCTCCTTCCTTATTATACACCTTCGTTTCCATTGTAACCCATGAAAAATTCCTGTAATTAAGTATAACCTTCATGGCCAGCCGCGACTGCTTCATAAATTCAAACCATGTTGTATGCGACATTATCCTTGTCCCGACCCACTCCTCAGGTTTAAAGCCTGTTATATCATAAAGGGAGGGACTGAGATAGGTGAAGCGCAGGCTCTTGTCCAGCTGCCAGATAATATCTACAGCATTATCGGCTATAAATCGGAATTTCTCCTCGCTCTCGCGAAGTGCATCTTCAGCCTTCCTGCGGGCTGTAATATCTTCAATAAATCCATCGAGCCCTGCCGGTTCTCCATCCTTATATTTTGCACTGCCTCTTTCCCATACCACTTTTATCTCACCTTCAGATGAAAGGATCCGGTACTCCAGGGTATAACTTTTCTTTTTTGCAATTGCCTTCTGTATCTCTTCCCAGACATAGTCCCTGTCGTCCTCATGTATGATGGAACCATATGTACGCACTGCGTTACCGATAAAATCAGATGCAGGATAGCCTGTGATCTCCATAATCATATCACTCAGGTATTCCATTGTCCAGTCCGGATCATTCCTGCATGAATACACAGCCCCGGGCAGGTTATCAATAAGGGTCGATATTTCCGGAAAGCTTTGCATAGAATTTTTCCTGTGAGAGATCTATCCATAATGCCCGGATAAGAGCTTGTTCTTTAGATGGGCCGGAAAATCATTCTCAGGGAGTGCATCAACATTATATTATTCAATATCATTACAATATACAAATAATCAATGAAAATGTTCAGTTGTTCAGGAGATTATAAATTATTAAAGATACCGGACTTTAATCAGGGGATGCTTAATAATCTTATCATCAGGGCATATACTTAATGCTTCTCCATTTCGATCCGGAGGCAATAAAATGCTTATATCACCAGCCCGGCGTAATATTAAATCCAAACTGTATATTATCAAACCCGCCATTCTGGAAGGGTACTGCCAGATAGGGTTCAAGTACAACAGCGCCCATCAGATTAAGCCTGGCTGATATTCCCGCACTGTAAACAGGTATCCGGGAATCAAAGGTGACAGGTTGCCAGTCGAGACTCAGCTCACTGTCTTTATTCCATGCCATCCCGGCATCAAAGAACAGGTTAAGATCGGAAAAAAATGTCCTTGACTTAATGGGAGCAAGTCGCTCAATGCCGGTAAAGGGATATCTCAGCTCAACATTGCCTACAAGCATTCTTGATCCGCTGAGGTGGGACACATTGAATGAACCTGATTTAACACCCCTGTTACTGCTGCCGATAACAGATACATTTTCATAGCCACGTATAAGCCACGGATATCCCAGGTACAGGGGGGATATAATATCACTGCCGGCATCCTGTCCGTAACGGCCGTAATGGTAAAGCCGGAAGGCCAGGGCCAGCGGTTTCATAAAGAAGTATTGCCTGTAATCGACTATGGCGGTATACATATTGACAGCACCGAAATGCTTCGTCAGCTGGTAGCGTGAACGGTGCCCCTTCATCGGGGATGTCATCCCTGCATACGAATTATCCTCAACATACGACAAACTAAGCTGCTGGTAATTGCCACCATCGGGTGAAGGCATTTTCTCACGCGACTCAAACAGTTTCATTCCCGTCAGTGAATAATAATTATTATACCTGTCGCGTCTGAAATAGTACCATGACATTGATGCTGTTGCCTCTATTCTCCTTGTCTGTGATATAGGATAATAGGCAAAAAGGGAGGCATTATCTTCAAACATCCTTGTAAAATCAAGTCTCAGGTTTTGAACAGGAATGGTATCGCCATCTGCAGTGAGTGTGTCGGAAGCTATACTCATATAACCGTTGCGATATGGTATATGTGATACAGAAGCACCCCATTTTATCCTTCCTTTCTGATTAAGGTAGGACACCAGGCCACCAAAATCATATATCTCACCATTAAGGGCCAGCGAAGAATACAACTGGTTATTACCCACAATATCACTGAAGATCATATTCACACTGCCCTGCATCACGCTGCCATACTGTCCGGCCGAAACCCCTACACCTGTTGAGTTGGAAATATAGTCAAGGGTAAAACGGGGCTTGTATTTCCTGTCATTTATTGAGTCAGGCGGCAGGACAAATTCCGTCTTCCTGTTATACAGGCTGCTGTCAATAAGTACCGGTGACCTGGTATTAAGGGGAGGCAGGGTGGCAGCTTTCATGTCCAGTCTGTCTTTATCTGTCTGAACGGCCATGAAGGCTGAATCATCTGCAAGATAAATGTCATAAGCCTTATCATAAAAATATGTATATACAATACTGCTGTCAGAATAGTTACGGCTGATGGAGGGTGCTATTGCCGTTATGCCGCTTATACCCGTGGCATAATTTGTAAGCCTGTAAACAGAATTGTCATCAAAATCATAACGGTACAGGTTCCTAATGCCATCGGCATCCGAAACAAAATATACTGAGTTGCCACCAGGGGAGAAATAAGGATTAAGATTTTTAGCCCCGGGGAATACATCAATGATCTTCTTTTCACCGCTGATAATATTAATTGTTACCAGTGCAAAACTATATTTGCAGTATGGTCTTTCCCCCGTTAACTGTTCCTGCGCATATATGACAGTCTCCCCGTCAGGCGACCATGCCGGATGAATACTGGCAGTGAAATCATCTGTCAGTCTTTCCGTTTCACCTGAGTAAATGTTATAGACATACAGGTCACACTGGCCGTCCAGCAATCCGGAAAACACTATTTTTTTACCATCCGGCGACCAGGAGGGATTGGAAAAAGACCTTAGGTGTTCAGGTACGATTTTATCCAATACCCGCCCATCGCTCACATCTGTAACAACCAGCTTATTGAGTCCTTCTTCAAAAACTATAAAGGCAAACTTTTCACCATCCGGCGACCATGTGCCTGCCGACTCAATAAAATTATAATCATCGAAGTCATTTTGTTTCCTGGTACTTGTCAGCTTCCTAAGTATTTTACCTGTTGAAACCTCAGCCAGGTAAATAT
>CAZGUR010000176.1:0-7180 GCA_964529295.1 uncultured Rikenellaceae bacterium
GACACGGCTCAGCCATAAGCCTCCCCCGCCTCCTGTCCCAATACCACAAACACAGCACCTGAGCGGGCTTGCCCTAACGGTCTATATCTCTGTCAAGAAGCCTGTAATCCCACTCAATACTGTTCATGGCCGGCGGTTCTTTATCAAGAATTTTTCTTACAAAGTAATCAACTATCCTGCGCTCACCATATTGTCCTCCCCACTCATGACCGAGTCCGGGTAACAACAGAAAATCAAATTCCTTATTGGCTTTGATCAGTGCATCAACAACCTGGTATGTTGATGACGGGTCCACATTTTTATCCAGCTCTCCAACCAGCAGGAACAGGTCGCCCTGCAGCCTGTAAGCATTATCAACATTTGAGCTCTCTCCGTATTCCTTCCCTACGGGCCAGCCCATCCACTGCTCATTCCACCATATCTTATCCATGCGGTTATCATGACAGGCACAAACAGATACGGCCACCTTATAGAATTCGGGATGAAAAAGAACGGCCCCCGTTGAATTCTGTCCCCCGGCCGACTTACCGTAAATACCCACCTTGCTGATATCCATATAAGGACGTGATGATGCAGCATCCTCAATCCACAATATCCTGTCAGGGAACCCGGCATCCTTAAGGTTTTTCCAACATACATCATGGAAGGCTTTTGAACGGTTTGATGTGCCCATGCCATCAATCATCACAATAATGAATCCCAGCTCTGTAAGCGATTGCCTGCAGCGGTTATAATAGCTTGTAAAATTTTTCGGTACATGGTTGCCATGTGGACCGGCATAGATATACTCGATAACAGGATATTTCTTTTCAGGATCGAAGTTCGAAGGTTTCATTATCATACCCCATATATCAGTTTTACCGTCCCTTCCCTTTGATTTAAAAACTTCCGGCATGGTCCACCCGGTGGCCAGCAAGCCGCTGATATCCGCTTTTTCAATCTCCATAAGCAATCTTCCTGTTTCAGCATCCCTCAGAACGGTTTGCGGGGGCATGTCTACCCTTGACCAGGTATCAACAAAGTACTTATTGTCCGGCGACAGGCTTATCCTGTGATTACCGTCTCCTTCAGTAAGCTTCTTTAGCCCGGAACCGTCAAACCCTATCCTGTAAAGGTGTAAAAAATAAGGATCGCCGGGTTCCCGGCCACTGGCTTCGAAAAGAACAGTACGGTCGTCTTCATTCACCTGCAACACTCTCCGTACGACCCACTCACCTTTTGTTACCTGGTTTTTTACTTCCCCGGTAATCCCGTCAATAAGATAAAGATGGTTCCACCCATCCCTCTCGGAAGCCCAAATAATTTCTTTACCATCATCTACATCGTAGCGGTACTTTTTACTGCTGTAGTCTATGAAGGTATCAGATGTTTCGTTAACCAGCACCCGTGACTGTCCATTCTGAGCATTCATCTCAATAAGCTGGTATACCTGGTGACCCCTCCGGTTATATTCAAATGTAAAGGCCCTGCTGTCATCCCTCCAGTCAAAACGATTAAGGCTGTACTGGTTAGGCAGAAGGTCATCGCATTCAGCTATCATCTCAGCCTTTTCAACATCGAAAAGTCGCGGGTAGGATTGCCTGAGCGCATCACCCGGCTTAGTGTATTCAACACTTGTATGCACAGGTTGAATCTGCCCTTCAGGTGATGATTCTATATAGTGAACCATACGCTGCTCTGCTGCCGGCTTCACCAGGTATGACATCAGCTTTTTGGAGTCGGGCGACCACTGTACAGACGATGAATAGTAAAGGCCAAGACCTCCGTCGTCACTCAACTGTTTCAGGGTGCCGGTAGCTTTCTCTTTTACAAAAAGGTTATGATCCATAATAAAAGCCTCCCACCTGCCATCAGGTGATTCAACCGTTCTGCCGTTACCGTCGCCCCCGCGGTTCCCCCGCCATGAAGACCGCTCACGGGGTGTATAAGCCTCACCCTTTTCTATTTTGTATGAGGGCAATTCGCATGTCCAGTGATACTGGTCACAGACAAAACTTATCTCATCCAGGTCATCATTAAATTCAAGCTGCCGGATATTTTCACAGGAGGGAAGGATCTCTTTCCCCTGTATCTCTGACACCTTGCCGCATAGCTTCTCAAGATCAAAAGCCACAGCTTTACTTTTTTTATCTGTGTCCACAAGGTACCAGGTATCACCGTCTTCAGTCAGTACACTGTACCAGAAGACACCGGTCTCTCCTATCCAGGTGGGATTAACATCCGCGTGTAATACTTTATCCTCCGTAAGTGATTTGAATTCTTCATACCTCTTATACAATTCAGCCAGCTCCTGGGCTGTAACAGTGGTGCAAAACACCGGTATTAAAAGCATTATAATACTCCCTGCCGTCATTTTCAAAAACGATCTCCTGTTTTTCATCTCTCTCTTTTTGGTTTATTTAATAAATTATCTGTTCCATTTAGTTTTTTACTGCTCATCGTTTAGCCCTCTCCTGAAAAATATCTCTCTTATCTATAAAATCCTGTTCTTTTAAAATTATATAAAAACAAGCTGTTATCTTTTAAATAAATAACCAAAGTGACATATATAATCTCAAATATTATTATTTTCAATCTCTTGTTATAATTCTTGTTAAATGTAAGAATATTGAGTAAAACCGAGATAAATAATTTTATAAATACCCTTTTATGAAAAGAATATTAATCCCTCTACTATTAATAATTGCCTTTGCATGCACACCGGAAAAAGAAGAAAATACTATCAGCAATGAGTACTGGAAAATCCGGTATGACCATCGCGGCATTAATCACCTGAGCAGCATCAATGACCCCTTTGAAGCAAATGTATTATCTGAATGGATAGATGCCGATGTGCGTTTCAGGCTTAACAATGGGGAATGGCAGACAGTCTTTAAACGCTTTTCTGAATTTTACCGTCCGCCCGAACACGAGTACACCTGGTCCCGGAATCACACTGCTGACAACGAAATGGTCCGGTTCACCGATTATAAACCGGGTATGCCCTTTTCCCTGGAACAGACCTATAGCTTTGATGACGAAGCACTTGAGTGGAATATTGTTCTTGAGAACCGTATGTACTATAAGGTGGAGATAGGGGATATATATGTAAATATCCCGACAAGCAGGGCTTCAGACTCAACCCAGGAAGGACTGTTTGAAGGAGGTTATTTACGGCATGAGTTTATCTCGGGTGACGGTTCTTTCCTGCTGTTCACCAAACGCAGCGGTAAACCACCATATCTCCTGGTAACGGTTAAACCCGGAACAGGCATACAGCACTCGCAGGGATCAACATATTATATCCATTCGGGATATACCGGAAGTCAGGAGGGTATGGACTCTCGCGCACAGGAGCATATCACCTCTGAACTCGGCCCCAAAGGATCGGGAAATGACAGGCTTGCCTTCGGTCTCAGGCTTCACTGGGCCGACAGCTATGCCGAGCTTCGCGATTTGCTTTATGAAAACAGGCTGATTGATGTCCGCGCTGTACCGGGAATGACCGTGCCGGAAGATCTTGGGGCACAGTTCTCACTGCGTACCAAAGCGGTAATAGACTCAGTGGTGGCCGAGTACCCCGGGCAGACGGAACTGGGATACAAGGGAGAGTCCCTGCCCGACCACCACATCTATGATGTGAAGTTTAAGCGCCTGGGCGAAAATATGCTGACAGTGTATTTTGACGGTGGCAGGAAAACATACCTTGAGTTTTTCTCTACCGAGCCGGTAGAAACATTACTGTCAAAACGCAGCTCCTTTATTGTAAAAAACCAGCAGCACCGCAATCCCGACCTGTGGTATGACGGACTGTTCTCTATATGGGACATGAGAAACCATGTTCTGCGGGGACCTGACAATACTGATGGCTGGACGGGCTGGGATGCATACCGTGTTGCATGTGACGACTGGGTGCTTGGCATAGCGCCCTACCTTGCATCAGTCAACGCCCTTTACCCGGATGAGAAGCAGATAGAAGCGGTGGAGTATTATATTGAGAATCATGTCTGGGGAGGCCTGCAGCGGACAGACGAGGAGGAGCCCTACCCTTACGGTATCCATGGGGTGCCAAACTTTAAGGTAGCGCGCGACACAATGCTGAGGGCTCAGATTGAAAACAGGAGGCTTGATAAGATGAAGATATGGCGCGCTTACGATTACCCGCACCTTTTTATGCTCTATTACCATATGCACCAGGTTGCCGACCGTTACCCTGAAAAAGTGAATTACCTGGATGCCGACGGCTACCTCGAGAGAATGTGGCAGACGGCACGCGCATTCTTTGTGTACCCTTACGAAATATACCCATGGTATGATATCTACAAATGGGGCTATATGAATGATATGCTGATCCCTGAAATAATTGAGCTGCTGGAGGAGAAAGGCAGGCAGGAGGAGGCTGACTGGCTGCGTGCCGAGTGGGAAAAGAAAACCAAGTATTTTATTTATGACGACCCCTACCCCTACCGTTCCGAGTTCCCGACAGACCGCACCGCCTTTGAATCATCCTATGCTCATGCTAAGTATGGTGCCACACATGATATGGAACCGGACGAGAAGCTCTGGTATGACAAGAACGAAGACAGATGGCATTCACATCCTGATGTAAGCCGCGAGGCAGCCCTTGATTTTATGGAAAGGCAGCACCTGGCTGGACTCTCAGTCAGGGGAGTGCTCGAGCCTAAATATTATATTACAGGATCCGATGCCAGGCTGAGTTACATGGCCAGGATGGGAGGATGGTCAATACTGGATTACGGGATACAGTTTGCAGATAAGCCGCACGACTGGCTCCAGCATGGTTATACAAGCTACCTGAGCTCATTCTCGCTTATGAACACCGGACGCCCCGAAACCGGTTACGGGTACTGGTTCCCGGGCAAAAAGAATGACGGCGCCATGGGCCAGTCATATACGGGCAGCGGCGCATACCATTATGACGGCGAGCAAAACCTCGGTATGGGGGCGGTAACACGCATGGCAACAACCATACTGACGGAAGATCCCGTCTTCGGATGGATAGCCTATGGAGGCAGGCTTGAAGAGAGTGATGATGGATTTGCGGTGTTACCACGGGACGGTGTAAGGATACGTTTCTGGCTGATCGATGACCAGCAGCGTGTGGGCATTGAGCTTGAAAGGGACGGCTTTAAAAAGGAGAACCCGGTAGTGGTGAATAAGGAGCGTGACCGCATCGGGTTTGTGCTGGAGAACAGGACAGCAAAAGAACACCAGACAAGGCTTACGCTCGATGTAATAGGATCTGGTAACTGGACGCTGAGCGTTGATGGAGAAGTACTTCAGCCCCAATCAAAAAACGGAAAAGCAATATTCAATATCGATGTAAGAGGTTCAGAACATAAAATCCTGCTTGAGAAGTCAGCACAGGGCAAACTATAAAAAGCCCTGCTATAAGAAGCCCTGGCATACTAACAGGCTATTGCTTATTCCCAGGCATTTATCTAACTTGCATATGGCAATACAAAACAAACCATAAAACCTTCAGCCAGATGAAAAGCTACTCACTTATTATTATCGCAATACTCCTGTTGTTTATTTTACCTGCCGGGTATTCACAGGACAGCCGGCAGGAGACCAGGTATGATGAAGAAGTACTCAACAAGGCCCTTGTAAACGGAGTTGTACTGGGTATCCCGGGCATCTCGGTTGCAATAGCTCGGGGAGACAGTATTGTATGGACCGGTACGGCCGGGTACAGCGACCTCAGCGGGAAGGTACCCGTGAAGACAGGCGACCGCTTTGGTATAGGGAGCATAACAAAGACCTTTGTTGCCATTACCGTTCTCCAACTGGCTGAGGAGGGTAAGCTCGAGCTGGACAGGGTGCCGGCTGACTACCTTAAACCGGGCATTGCCGTTGAGGTGCCCAATACTGATAAGGCAACACTGAGAGAACTGCTTAACCACCAGAGCGGCATCCCCACATGGGAGTTCCGTCCCGAATGGATAAGGAAGGGCCGTGGCAGGGAGATGGACCTGGATCATACATGGGGCAAGACAGAGACACTGGAATATGTTACAGGCGATAAGGCCTCTGCCGATTTTGAACCCGGAGCAAAATATTCCTATTCAAATACCAATTACACTATCCTTGGCCTCGTTATTGAAGCTGTGACCGGTAACGATGTGATGACAGAGATACGGAGAAGGTTATTTGAACCACTTAATATTAACAACACCTTTCTTGAGTCTTTTGAAGAAATCCCGGGAGGGTACGTTAATCATTACCATTACGCCACTCCTCAGTTCGTAAGCACTGCCGGCGTTCATGAAGATTTTCCTGAGATACGCCCCTACCTGGTTGAATCAACAGCCGGCAACCTCTCGCCCGAATGGGTAGCCGGAGGTATGGTATCCACTGCCGGCGACCTGCTACGCTGGGCCCGGGCTTTGCGTGACGGCGAGCTGCTGGGTGATGCCATGCAAAAGGAGTACTTCACTTACTATCCCCCGGCAAACGCAGCTAACCCACGGATGAAGTACCTGCAGGGTATCTACAGGCTTGAAGAATATATTGGTGATATGGATGTTACAGGCCATTCCGGCGGAACACTGGGATTTACGGCAATGATGTTCTGGGTAGAGGACACTGATATTATTGTTGTCTCGCTGGCCAATGTTGGTGCCATGCATAGCGGCCTGGGTTATTCTCCACCGGGACTCTTTTACCGCGACATCCTGCTGCCGGCTGTAATGCGGTACCTTGGTTACAGGTAAAAAGTCAATATCTAAAACACCCTGATAATGACCACCCCTTTTGCAAAAGATGACCTAATATTGTAACTTACCGGAAATATGATTCTTATTATATTCAGACAAATTCTATTATTAGATGAAAAGGGCAAAGAGAGTATTATTTATTTTTTCCATAACAATTATAATAGCTGCATTATTCCTTGTTGATTATTCAGCCTTCTTCAGCAGGCAGAACCTGTCACCTCTCCTGATAATTATAGCCGCAGCAGGTAATATAGTTGTACTCACCATGCATAAGGATTCATGATACAGGGCGGGTGATAAGTATTATGCCGAATGACTGTAAAACCATTTTAGCTTTTCTTCTGGTATCTGAAGCTTATTATTAATATTTTTATAATCTAAAGATCTGTGATATGCCGACAACGGTTCATGATATAGAATTATATAAATCTCTGTTTCGGGGGAGAGAAGATGTGTATGCT
>CAZGUR010000177.1:0-7172 GCA_964529295.1 uncultured Rikenellaceae bacterium
ACAGCAGAATTATATCTTACTACCGACGGTGGTGCCATATGGAAAAAAACTCATAATAAGGGATTGAAAATATTCAGTTCTTTCGGGCATGTTTTTACCGATTGTTTTATTAACCCTGTTGATGATGAAGAGATATACCTACTGGGCATATCGGTATTGAGAAGCAATGATAACGGTAAAACATTCACCCAGCTGGGAGGTGATATTAATAATCTTGTTGCCAGTCCAGCGAATTACCTGCATGTCGATCATCATGATATGTGGATAAATCCTGATAACCCAGATCATCTTATACTGGGCAATGACGGGGGAGTGTATATCTCATATGATAAATCAGCTTCATGGTTTCATTATAATAATATTCCTGTTGGTGAATTTTATTTTGTCCGGACCGATAATGATAATCCATACAAAATCTATGCAGGTACACAGGATGATGCTGCTGTCAGAGGTCCCGCGGTCCCGCTAAAAGAAAACACCCCCGACCTTTGGGAATATATCTGGATTGATCCCTGGGGAGGAGGTGATGGGATAGTTACAGCACCCGACCCTGATGATCCGGATATTGTTTACTACGAAGCACAGAACGGAGCAATCAGACGGAAGAACATGCTTACCGGGGAAACGGTGTCAATAAAACCTCAGCTTCCTGATAATATTGAAGATGAGTTTTTTACAGAATGGCTTACACCTTTTTTTGTGTCAAAATTTAATCATACCACACTTTATTATGGTGCTAATTACTTGTTTAAGTCAACAGACAGGGGGAATAACTGGACTGTGAAAAGTCCTAACCTTGCTCAGTCAGCCATTGAAGACAGACGGGGAGGAGGGATTACAGCCCTTAAGGAGTCGCCTATACAGTATGGCCTTGTATATGCCGGTACGGCTGAAGGTGCAGCATGGGTGACAAGGGATGACGGGAATAACTGGACAGATATATCCGAAGGACTGCCCAAAGCCTATGTTAAAAGTTTTGCCCCTTCGCGTTTCGTTGAATCCAGGGTTTATGTTACCCTGAGTGGTATTAAACAGGATGATTTTAGCCCTATGGTATTTATGTCTGATGATTATGGGACAACATGGAATAATATAAACTCGGATATACCATATTCTCCTGTTAATGTTATTTTTGAAGACCCTGAATATGAAAACGTTCTTTATGTTGGCACATTTAATGGTACTCTTATATCAACCGATAAAGGCAGGTCATGGAATGTTATAGGTCAAGGTCTGCCAAACAGTTTTGTAGCCGATATGACAATAATGGAAAGAGAAAAGGATCTGATCACTGCCACCCATGGGCGGGGGATATATAAAATTGATCTTGAACCATTATATGAATATTTATCAGGAAACAGCGATGGTGCCGGGATACTCTATTTAACAGAAGCAAAGCTGCCTGAAATAGATGCATCGGGATCAAAACCTGATATGACAACTCATTATGATGTTCATTTTAGTTTTTTTATACCGGGAAAAGGTACCCTTGATATCGATATAATTGATTCGGACGGTAATATAATATTTAGTAAGAAGCAGGAATTCAGGAAGGGTCTTAATACCTGGAGCTGGGATATGATAAGGGGTATAAACAAAAATGAAGAGAATAATCCGTATTTCTATAAAGTATTGGAATTTGCTGAACCTGGATTATATATGATCAAATTAACTGGCGAGAGGATTGAGATGAAAAAGAAATTTATTATTAGATAGATATTTATAATAGATCAGCATTTAAGCAGTATTATGAAGTATAGCAAATATTTTTTTAAAGGTTTTTATGTTTTAGCACTATTATTAAGTAGCTATATTTCAGCTGCTGATGAGATACCGGATCCGGAAACATTTTTCGGACATAAACCGGGGACCGATAATAAGCTTATCAGGTGGGAACAGATGATATCATATTTTGAAGTACTGGATAATAATAGCTCCAGGATTGAAGTCAGGGAACCTGGAAAAACAACCATGGGGAACCCTTTTAAACTTGCAATAATATCATCACCGGAAAATCTTGCTAAGCTCGACAGGTATAAGGATATTTCGAAAAAGCTGGCAGAAGGACGCATAAGTCAATCCGATGCAGAGAAGCTTGCAGAAGAAGGTAAGACTATTGCATTAATTACTTGTAGCATGCATGCAACTGAATGTGGCCCTACTCAAATGTCTCCCTTGCTCGCTTTTGATCTTGTAACAGGTGAATCCGGGGAGATACTTAATATTTTAAATAATGTCATACTGCTTTTTGTGCCCTCCTGGAATCCTGATGGGAACATTATGGTAACCGACTGGTACAGGGAGAATTTGGGTACTGAATTTGAACGTTCACCCATGCCATGGCTATATCACCACTATGCAGGACATGACAATAACCGTGATGCGTTTATGCATAATCTTGTAGAAACAAGGTATGTGAACAATATTCTGTATCATGAATGGTTTCCACAGCTTTTTATGGATATGCACCAGATGGGAAGGAGTGACGCCAGGTTGTTCTTGTCTCCCCTTTATGAGCCCAGGCATCATTCTCTGCATCCCCTGGTAACCCGCCAAATAGAACTGACAGGTGCTTACATGAGAACACTTCTGGAAGAGAATAATAAGGAAGGGGTTATCCATTATGCAAACTGGAATCACTGGAGAATGTCAGCAATACATACTGCAGCACTATGGCATAATGTTACAACAATCCTGTTTGAAGCTGCAAGTGCAGACCTGGCCAGCCCTGTTTATCAGGAAGAAAGTGACCTTTCCGGAGAATCTTATGGTGGTTTGGGAAAGCAGGATAATAGACAGACTATTAATCATCCGAATCCATGGAAGGGTGGATGGTGGCGGCTGGCTGACATAGTTGATTATTCCTATATCTCATGCATGGGCTTTCTTGAAGCGGCTGCTATCAACAGGGAACATTATCTGATGAATATGTACAGAATGGCTGCTGATAATATTAAGGAAGGGTATAATAAGGAGCCTTATGCTTTCATAATACCTTCTCAGCAGAATGATCCCAACAGGGTTGTCAGGATGATCAACATCCTTATTAATAATGGTGTAGAGATACATAAATCAGAAAGAGGGATTAATGCAAATGGGAAATCATATCCTCCCGGGTCCTATGTGGTGCTGACTTCGCAGCCATACAGACCCTTTGTTATGGATATTCTCGGCCCTCAGCATTACCCTGACAGAAGATTGTGGCCAGGGGGCCCACCGGAGCATACATTCGATATTACCGGCTGGACCCTTCCATACCAGATGGGAATAGATGTTTTCCGGGCAGATAAAAAATTTGACACTGACCTGGTTCCGCTTAAGGACGCAGAATTGGCACCAGGAGTGGTTTTTGGTAATGGTCCGGATTATATACTGGATCATTCCGTTTTGGAAAGCTATAAAGCTGTTAATCATTTATTGGAGAAAGGATATAGGGTGGGATGGGCAGAAGAGGAATTCAACACAGGAGAAATGATATTCCCCGAAGGCTCGATAATTGTATCCGGGATAGAAGACAGAAAGTATATTGAAGAGCTGGCTGAAAAATACAACCTGCAAATCAATTCCTGTAAAACGGAGGTAGAAACTATGGAATTAAATCCTCTTAAGGCAGGATTGTATAAACCCTTTGTTGCAAATATGGATGAGGGATGGACAAGGCTTATTTTTGACAGCTATAATATGCCATATATATCATTGTCAAATCATGATTTCAGGAAAGGTGACCTGGAGTCCTTATGCGATGTGATTATTATACCCAATATGGATAGTGAAACTATTATAAACGGATATCCTGAAGGAAAGATCCCTGAGGAATATTCAGGGGGAATTGAAGAATCCGGTCTGCAAGCACTGAAGGAATTTGTAATTAGCGGGGGAACTCTTATTGCGCTGAATGAATCCTGTGGATTTGCAGTAGATAAATTCAGGATTCCATTACAGGATATAAGGGATGATTATAAACCTGAAGAGTTCTTTTGCCCCAGTTCCATTTTAAGGGCAGACATTGATACCAAACACCCTGTTGCTTATGGAATGGAGAGTAAGGCAGATATTATGTCCTACGGAAGCCCTTTTCTGAGTTTTTTAAGTGATAGCACGATCAAAACTGACGATTTTATCCCCTTGGATAGTATTAAGGTAATTGCAAGTTATATTGATGATAATCCCTTCAGGAGCGGCAGATTAATCGGTGGTCAGATTCTGAGCAACAAACCGGTGATAGTTGAGGCACAATATGGTAAAGGGAAGATAATACTGTTCGCCTTCCGACCACAGAACAGGGCCCAGACGCTTGGTACATATTTATTGTTTTTTAATTCATTATATTACAATTAAATATCATCCACTACCTAAGTTAAACCTGAATGGTAAAGTCAAGGATCTGTATGTATTTACTTCTTTGGACCGACTAATTTACTCATATGATTATGAAAAGAATATTTGTTCTGATAATCGGTTTTCTTGTGACATTTCATCTTTTTGCACAGGAAGAAACTGTGGTCACAGGTGCTGAAAGACTGACCGCCTGGAAAGACCATAGTGTAATGACAGACACTTCAATATTCCGCGGACTGGAATGGACACAGACAGGCCCATTGACAAATAGCGGCAGGATCTCTTCCATTGTCGGTATACCAGGTGATCCTTCAATAGTTTATGCAGGCACCCCCGTAGGAGGAGTGTGGAAGACTGAAAATGCAGGAATAACATGGTTCCCGGTATTTGATGAACAGCCTACGCAAATGATAGGTGATATTGAAGTATTCCCTGATAATCCAGATCTTGTATGGGTGGGAACTGGTTCCTCCAACCTGTCAGGATCAGCATACCCCGGTCTCGGTGTCTTTAAGTCCGGAGATGGTGGGAAGACATGGGAGCACAAGGGACTTGAGGAAGGTCAAAACATTATGAGGATTGCCATTTCGCCACAGGATCCAAATACAGTTTATGTGGCAGCAATGGGTAATAAGTATTATCCTGAAGATAAAACAATAGGTTTATTTAAAACTACTGACGGTGGTGAATCCTGGATCAAGGTCCTTTCCGATGACAGATATACAGGCTGTGCCGACGTTGCAATACATCCGGAAAATCCTGATAAAGTATTTGCCACATCATGGAACAGAAAAGAAACAAGGAGTAATGTATACAGATCAGCAGATGGTGGTAAGTCATGGATAAAACTGACCGGTGGTCTTCCTGATGGTGAAAATATTGGCAGAACAGGGGTATATATATCTCCCTCTGATCCGGATGTAGTATATATCTATTTGAATAATCATAATGATTTTTATGAAGAGTATACTGATTTTCCTGAACCAGAAAAGAAAGAGCCTTATAAAGGGATGAAACTTGAGGATGTTCAAAAAATGAGCAGGAGGAAATTCCTGAAGTTAGATTCAGCAACTATTTCGGATTTCCTTAAAGAATATAGAGTTACTAATTCTTTTACAGTAAATGAAATATATGAAATGGTAGAATCGGGTCTGCATGATCCGGGCTCTCTTGCTGATTGTATTGAGAAATACTGGATGCCGGATAATGAGGGAACCAAAAAAATTGGCGCTGAAGTGTACAGATCGGATGACGGTGGCGATAATTGGTATAAAACTCATAAAGATCCCCTTTACCTGCTTTCATCATTCGGATGGTCATTTTGTGATATAGTTGTTTCACCTGTTAACAGGGATGAAATATATATAATGGGAGTCACCCTGCAGCATTCAGTTAATGGGGGTAAAACATTCGAGCATATTGAAGGAAACCTGGTACATATTCAGCCCAATATTTCGAAATACCTGCACCTTGACCAGCATGATCTGTGGATAGACCCTGAAAATCCGGCCAGGATACTGCTGGGTAACGACGGTGGTACTTTTATTACCTGGGATAAGGGTGAAAACTGGATGCACCATAATACCATACCAATAGGAATGTTTTATAAGATAGCTGTTGATATGGAAGAACCATATAATATCTATGGCGGCACCCAGGACGACTCTCATGTTTATGGACCTTCCACCCAGGATATTTCATTTAATGTAACTGATAAATGGGAGTACGTATGGCTCGATCGGTGGTCAGGGGGCGACGGGCTTCATATAATGCCTGATATCGATAATCCGGATATTGTATACTATTCCAGCCAGAATGGTGCCTTAAGGAGAAAAAAAATGTCTGAGAATAAAAATACTTTCGTACGTCCTGAAAGAAGCTTTTGCGAAGCTGAATTGAGACATGACTGGTCAACCCCGTTTTATGTCTCGCCGAATGAAAAGAATACTGTTTACTATGGCGCCAACAGGCTTTTTAAGTCAACTGACCGTGGCGATACCTGGCAGGCAATAAGTCCTGATTTAACCCTGAAAGAAGAGGATAGTAATAAGCGGAATGATAAGCTGAGTTCATTTGCTGTATATGAGACTGATCCGGATCTGATATACACAGGATCCGGCAGGGGAGAATTATATATAACACAAGATGGAGGAGATACCTGGAATCATGTAAGCGGTAATCTTCCTGCCATCAGGGTAAATACTATCGATATCTCAGCATTTGATAAAAGTAAAGTCTATGTGGCACTGTCAGCAGGTAATGCAGACCGCAATCCTTACCTGTTTAAAAGTGAAGATTTTGGTCTAACCTGGGAATCCATTGACGGGGACCTTCCGGTTGAAAAAACAAGGTGTATAACAGAAGATCCCTTAAGAGAGGGATTATTGTATGCGGGTACAGAATTGGGAGTCTATGCTTCTCTTGATGATGGTGTGAATTGGTATTCATTGAATACCGGTCTGCCTGCTGTATCAGTTGATGATCTGCTGGTGCATCCCAGGGATAATGAACTGGTGATAGGAACATACGGTCGGGGTATCTATAAAATGGATATCAGCCCGCTTCAGGATTTGAATGATACGGTTTTGGAGAATGATCTTCATCTATTTGTTATCAATGAGTCAAGGCTGCCAAAACAAAGAGATTACCAGGATGACTGGTATTTTGAGACAGCAAAATACCCTGAATTCACCTTTTTTACAAAAACCACCGGAGAAGTAAAAGCAGAAATAATTAATAAAAGTGGAAAAATAATTAAAACCATCACGAAAGATGCTGAAAGGGGCATAAATAAAATTAAATGGGATCTTGTAAAAACTCCGGCCAGATACCTA
>CAZGUR010000178.1:0-7071 GCA_964529295.1 uncultured Rikenellaceae bacterium
GCTGTTATGCCTGTGCCCGGACAGGAAATAATTATTGAATATCATATGCTGGATGCTACCGGACCTGATCGCCTTGTTATCGGACAGGTAGCCCATGATTTTATCGGGGCAGCCGGCAGTATTTATTCTAAAGATGGATTTTATGGTGATTCACAGCCATGTAATGTGGATATAAACTGTGAATCCGGAAAGGACTGGCAGCTTGAAAAAAATGCAGTGGTGAGGATAATAGCCGGAGGAACAGAGCTGGGCAGTGGTTTCCTTGTTAATAATACAAATGGGGAAAACATACCTTATGTGATAAGCGCCAATCATGTGATAGAAACAGAACAGCATGCCCTTAACTCTGTTTATGTGTTCAGGTATGAAAGCCCTTACTGCGATGGACCTGACGGCAGTATAGATTACAGCCTTTCAGGGGCCGAAATGATGGCAGCCGATGAAAATACTGACTTTACTATTGTGAAACTGGATGATTTTCCGCCAATTAACTATAAGCCATATTTTGCAGGATGGGATGTGAGTGGCATAGTGCCGGACAGTACCGTTACAATACATCATCCTTCAGGCGATGTAAAGAAGATTACTACCGATAATGACCCGCCGGTCACAGACACTTTTCAGGATATGTATGAAGATGGGTTCTGGAAAGTGCTGCAATGGGAAGAAGGGACTACCGAAGGCGGTTCCTCAGGATCACCCCTTTTCAACCAGGATCACAGGGTTGTGGGACTGCTTACAGGGGGTGAAGCCGTTTGCGGAAACAGCGTTAATGACTATTATTCGCGACTTGATATAACTTATGACCTTTATGAAGAGCAGCACCTCAGCCTGATGCCATGGCTGGATCCTGCAAGGTCAGGTGTCAGTATGCTGGACGGGCGTGATCCATATGCGGAAAACAGGTCGGGATTCGACACATTATGTAACTGTTCGGGCGATGAGCGCTTTATTACTGAGTATGATCTGCCCGGAACAGGATATACAACAGGTTTTAACAGTGACAGCCTGGTAATGTATGCAGAAAAATTTACTGTGGAGTCGGGACTTGAACTTACAGAGCTGGTATTTGAGACAGCCGAGGTAAGCTCTATTAATAGTACGGACAGTGTAACAGTGTACATAATGTCAGGGATAACAGAACCCGAGTCAACACTGGCCCAACGTACATTGAGCATTATCGATGCACGCGATTCTACTGATCTGTATTTTGATTTTGTAGACCCTGTGCCGCTTCCCGAAAGTTTTTTTGTTGCCTGGCATCTATGGTACCGCAATGAAGCAGCAGCTGAACAACAACAGTTTGCTGTTTTTCACGGGGCTCCTGCAGAGGTTTCAAAGAACACGGCCTGGTTCAAGGATATTGTAAGCTGGCATCCCTTTTATGAACATCCATACCTTACAGATCCCCTTAACCTGTGCCTTAAGGTAATAACGGCCAACAACACCGTTTATAATGATATAGAAAAAGTTAATCAGGGTAATAGCATAATGAATATTTATCCTAATCCTGCCTCCGACCTGCTGAGGATAAAAGTAACCAGTGATATACCGGGACTTACAGAATATACTGTATTTGATAATTCAGCCAGAATAATGATGAATGGCCGTTTCTACAGTACCGGTGCAGGATATATTCACAGGCTTGATGTTTCCGGTCTTCTGCCGGGTGTCTATTATATTAATATTGATGGACCGGGAGGCTCATTTACTGATAAAATTATAATAAGGTAGTAAGTATGTGTTTCAAACAATTTGTGATTTATATACCCCTGTTATTATTTTTGTCTGCCTGCAGAAATACCGGCAGAGATGAATACAGGGCAGTTGATAGTGTGCAGTCCAACGACTACTCATCACGGTTTATGATTGAGCAATATGACGGCTACAGTAAATTAACCGTAAAGAACCCGTGGCAGGGCGCAAAAAATACGAACTATACATATTATATCGTCAGGGATGAATCACTTCTTCCGGCTGATGTCCCGGAAACCAATATTATTAATAGTCCGGTTAAAAGTATTATATGTACTTCCACAACTCATATTTCCATGATAGATACCCTTGGGGGTATAGAGCTTATCAGTGCAGTGTCGGGTTCCTCTTACGTTTATAACAGGAAAATGAGAGAAAGGATAAATGATGATAAGGTATTTGATATAGCTTATGAGAATGGCTATAATACCGAGTTAATTTACAGTATTGACCCTGATGTGGTACTTGTTTATGGCGTCGGAAGTGAGTCTGTACCTGTTTTCAGCAGGCTTGGCAGTATGGGTATACCCGTATTGTATATTGCAGATTATCTTGAACAGCATCCCCTTGCACGGGCAGAATGGATCAAAGTGTATGGTGAGCTGCTGGGAAAGAGGGATCTGGCTGAAAAAATTTTCAGGTCCGTAAGTGATGAGTATACCAATGTTGCCGGAACTGTTGATGATAAAAGGAGGAAGCCGGCTAAGGTGATGCTTGGACTGCCATTCAAGGATAGTTGGTTTGTTTCACCCGGCAATTCATATATAGCCAGGTTGATTGAAGATGCAGGTGGTCAATACCTCTGGTCAGATCAGAATTCTGATACCTCAATACCCATGAGCCTTGAAGCCGTGTGCCGCAAAGCTCTTGATGCTGATATATGGTTTAATGCAGGAACAGCAGCATCTCTTGATGATATACGTTCTGTTGATACCCGTCTGGCTGAGCTGCCCCTGATAACAAAAGGACAGGTGTATAATAATAATAAACGTACTAACAGCCATGGTGGTAATGACTACTGGGAATCAGGAGCCCTTAACCCGCATATAATACTAAAGGATATGGCCAGCATAATAAATCCCGGTATTTATCCGCACTATGAACTTTTCTATTATAACAGGCTGAAAACACTTACAGATACCCCAGGTGACCATGACTGAGCAAGCAAAAAAAAGTTATACGGGTACTCTGATGCCACGCAAATATTTGTTCTTGCTGCTTGCACTTCTCCTTATTGTCCTGTTTATCCTTGATCTGCTCACAGGGTCCGTTAGTATCAGTCCCTCAGAGCTGCTGCTGGTACTTACAGGTAAAGGGGATACTGGTTTACTGACTGTATTATACGAGTTCAGGCTGCCCAGGGCACTGACCGCGGTGCTGGCAGGTATGGCTCTTTCTGTAAGCGGTCTGCAGATGCAGACAGTTTTTCAGAACCCGCTGGCAGGTCCTTATGTCCTGGGAATAAGCTCAGGAGCAAGCCTGGGTGTGGCAATACTGGTACTTGGGCTTTCTTCTGCGGTAACAGCCGGCATATCCCTGATTTTTAACAGCTGGGCTATTGTCGCAGCTGCCTGGCTGGGATCCGGACTGGTACTGATACTCATCATGATGGTCTCGGTAAGGGTAAAAGATATTATGACTGTGCTTATCCTGGGGATAATGTTTGCCAGTGCTGTTTCCGCAATCGTTAGCATACTGCAGTATTTCAGTAATGAATCCATGCTCAAGTCATTTGTGATATGGACTATGGGCAGCCTCGGAAATTTGTCATGGCAGCAGTTGAATGTTTTGATATTCAGTGTTATTGCCGGACTGATACTCAGTGTTCTCACTACGAAAATGCTTAATGCCCTCCTTCTGGGTGAGGATCATGCAAGCAGCATAGGACTTAAGGTTAAAACGGCAAGAATGCTGATATTTATAAGCACCAGCATACTGGCAGGCAGTGTTACAGCTTTTTGCGGTCCCCTGGCATTTATCGGTATAGCTGTACCTCATATATGCAGACTCATATTTGCCACTTCATCACATAATTATCTGTTGCCGGCGAGCATGCTTTTAGGAGCTATCGTGCTACTGTTGAGTGATATAATAAGCCAGATGCCAGGGGGGGGGAAGGTGTTGCCGGTTAATTCGGTAACAGCCCTTATAGGGATTCCTGTGCTTATATGGATAATTATTAAAAGAAATAAATTTATCCGGTTCACATAATGGATTCATTCACTGACATATTAAATACTGTTAATCTCAGCATTGGTTATGGTGCGGGAACAGACCGGGAGAAAGTTCTTATGCCACCTCTTGATCTGTCGGTCAGACAGGGAGAAATGGTAACCCTGATCGGTCCTAATGGTATAGGTAAGAGTACATTATTAAGAACCATTGCAGGTTTGCACCCTGCTATTAAAGGTGATGTGCTGATATCCCGGCAGAAACCGGAACAATATATAAGACAGGAGCTGGCCAAAAAGATAAGTTTTGTTTTTACAGGCCTGGCCACTGTATATAATATGTCTGTCAGTGAGCTGGTATCGCTTGGTCGTTTTCCGCATACCAACTGGCTTGGCAGGCTGACTGATGCGGACAGGGCAATAGTTGAAAGATCGATAGCCAGCGTAGGACTTTCGGATCACTCCCGGATTAATGTAAGTGAACTGTCGGATGGGGAGAAGCAGAGAGCAATGATAGCCAGGGCACTGGCTCAGGATACTGAGCTGATATTGCTGGATGAGCCAACAGCCTTTCTGGATCTTCCCAACAGGTATGAACTCGTTTACCTGTTAAGAAGACTGGCCTCGGAGAATAATAAGTCAGTTATATTCTCTTCTCATGATATCCATATTGCTATAAGAGAGGCTGATAAGGTATGGCTGGCATCCGTGGACGGTATTACCCAGGGAGCACCCGAAGATCTTGCTATAAACGGGGTGTTTGATAAGCTGTTCGCCGGTTCAGACCTTACATTTATACGGGATGAAGGTGTATTTACCTACCCCGTGCGTACGCGGATGACCATTAAGCTTGAGGGTGGTGGTTTGCTGTTGTACTGGACAGAAAGAGCACTTAACAGGCTGGGTATTAAGGCAGGAAAGAAAGCTGTAAGCCCTTCAATAACTATTATATCAGACGGGAAATTAAATAAATGGATATACAAGAGCTCGGTTGCCGAAAGGCAGTTTAAGGATATATACAGCCTGGTGCTGTATATGAAAGGCGTTCTTAGAAGCTGACCATACAGGTTATTCTTATGTCAATCTGAGATTGACACTAATGCATGCGGCGATAATTATCTATGAATCCCTGCAGATTACCGGCAGGCAACTGCTTGGCAATTATTTCCTTGTCTTTATTCAGAACGTAAATAAGGGGAGTGGCCTTAACATTATAATAATAATCAAAGCCGGTGCTTCTGGCAGGATCCCAGGCGTTTATCCATTCGATTCCGTTTTCAGCTATATATTCCATCCACTCTTCCTTATTGTCCTGTGTACACACAGCATATATTTCAACACCATTATCCCTGTATTCATTATAAAACTTCTTAAGCAGGGGAGTTGATTCATTACAATGCCCGCAATTGGGTTCCCAGAAATAAAGAATGGTGAACTCAGAGTCAATATCGTAAACAGAACGTGGCTGACCTGAATATGTCTGCATGGTCAGGTCCCTGGCCTTTTTTCCTATCAGGCTGGGTCTTATACGCGCCACATCATTTCTCAGACTTTCAAGGAACTCCTTATCAGCCCAGTCAGCTTTGCCGTTTAAATAATATTCATCGGCAAGCATCACTATAATAGCATCATGACCCATAATCTGGCTGCTGCGGTAATGATTGAAAAGAAAGGATAATACGAAACGTTTAGTCTCAGGATTTTTTTCCGCCCTGTTCATAACATTTCTTATCTCATTAATAACAGAGTCAGGGGCCTGGATTAATACATCACTGAAGAATGTTTTCAATTTATTATGCAGAATGGGGGTTCGTATTAGTCCGGGTTCAGCCAGGTCTACATTGTCAAAAAAGTGATTTTTATTGTATATGTACCCTTTTATCCATTGCACTGAGTCCCTGTTTGAGACATTATCCGGGATGTTAAAATCAGGCACCCTTACCGGTAGCATTGAATATAACATGGCGGATAATAATGTGCCCTCATGACCGGATGCTGTGGTTTTTATATAATCAAGAGTTTTATCTTCCATATCCTTTATCGCTGATCGGAGGATATTAACTGAATCCTGGTTACTGAGCTTGTTCAGCCTTTGTCTGTATTCACCCGTTCTTTCCTGGAAAGACTTCCACTTTTTTCTGTACTCAATAAAGGCTGTGTTTTCTTCAGAGCCCTCGAAATGCAGGCTGTTGATTATATCATCCCTGTCGCATGACACCTTAAATTGCTGGTCATCCGCAATTATCATTTCGAAAAGATTATTATCCGGAAAAACAACCATGTATAAACCCTTTTCCAGTGGTTCGGGTCTTTTAAGTACTGCATCACCGTTCAGGTCAGTATACAGTGTGTCTTTTATATATTGTTTGTCACCGAGATGGTATGCCAGGCTTATAAAACTGCTGTCTGCAGACTCAAAATCAAAGCTTATATTACAAGTCTCAGATTCCTGTGCTTCCGAATAACTTGTGATAAACAATGCTATTACCAATAGAATTGACCTGATCATAATTTTTAAGTTTCCTCTATAAATCATTCCGATTTTTATTTGACTATGTAAAATCAATAGATTTTATGTAAGTTTAAGTAACAAAAATACTTCTTACAAATACCTTTCCAAATTTTACTGGTATCATCCGGCATATTTTTCTATATTTGAGCCTAGAATATAGGAGGGTATGATTTCAATATTGATACCGGTATACAATTATGATATTGCATCATTGATAACCGGACTTCAGCGTGCAGTTAAAGATATTGAGCAATACGATGAGATAATTATCGGTGCTGATGGCTGTTCCGAAGATTTTCTCGGCATGTATGAGGCCCTGAGTAAGCTTGATAAAGTAAGTCTGGCAGTCAGTGAGAAGAATATTGGCAGGGCAGCAATAAGAAACCTGCTCGCAGCCAATGCAAAAGGAGACTATCTGCTTTATATTGATGCTGATGCCTTAATACAGGGTAACCCAAAGGATTTTCTCTCCAGGTGGCTTGATAATTATAATCTGGCACCTGTGGTTTGCGGCGGAACGGACTATCATGGCACAGCCCCCGATGACCCCGACAAATACCTGAGATGGCATTTTGGTTATTATAATGAAAAGAAACCAGTAAAAAAGAGAAGGAAAAGACCGTATTCAACCTT
>CAZGUR010000179.1:0-6988 GCA_964529295.1 uncultured Rikenellaceae bacterium
GAGAGCTGCCGCGGCAAATGGCCATGACTGTGGCATTCCTCCTCCAAACATTCTTCTCGTATGGTACAGCCCTTCAATAAATGCTTTAAGGCCGCATAACACCGCACCTGATGGAGAATGGAAATTTTTGTACAGGGAGATATACACTGTATCAAAAAGAGAAGCATAGTCTTTTGCAGGGATACCGGAGTGTGCTACTGCATTGAATAATCTTGCCCCGCCAATATGCCAATTATTTTGTTTGACAGTTCTTTCTTCATTACTGCCTGAGTTGTATTTACCGTACCAAAGCCGTCATTTACCGGTTTTTCGGTACAAATATTGCATATTTATGTCCATATTTGATCTAAAACAAATACCCGTAAAAAATGAAAATCACAATACTGAACGGGGATTATCCTGATGATGATCCGGATTTTGGGAATTATCTTGACCGGCTGGAGAAAGAACTAAAAAAAGGAAATGAGGTGATAAGGTTTGACCTTAAGGATATGGACCTCAAATACTGCATGGGATGCTGGACCTGCTGGTGGAAAACACCGGGTCAATGTGTAATAAAGGATGACGGTGAAAAAATATTCAGGGAAGTGATCAATTCCGATTTCTTCATTTTTGCCTCACCACTGGTAGCCGGATTCACCACCGCCCTGCTTAAAAAGATTACCGACAGGCTGATAGTCCTCCTCCATCCATATATAATAGTGAAAGAAGGGGAATTTCACCATAGGAAAAGATATGATTCATATCCTGATTTCGGCGTTATAATACAAGCTGAAAAGGACACAACCGATATTGATATCAAGATCGTGAGTAATATATATGACAGGCTGGCCCTGAATTTACATTCAAAGAAGAAATACCTAAGGTCATCGGATAAAACAAAAATAGAGGAATTAGCAAATGAAACTTGTAGTAATTAACGGTTCGCCAAGAAACAGGAAAAGTAACTCTAAACTACTTATAGATGAGTTCCTAAAAGGTTTTTATAGTATAGATAAGGATGTTGCCGATATCCATTTCCTGGCAAGCGAAAAACAAAGAAATGAGGCTGTTAATGCTTTCAGGGAGAATGATAATATATTAATGATATTTCCCCTGTATACTGATTCGATGCCTGGTATAGTCAAAGATTTTTTTGAGAGGATATACCTTGAACCGATTAAGGCGGGAAAAAGAATAGGCTATATTGTACAATCAGGCTTCCCGGAGGCTAAACACTCAATATATGTGGAAAGATATCTTGAACAATTTACTACCAGAAGATTAAAGTCCGATTACCTTGGTACCGTTATCAAGGGTGGTGTTGAAGGAATACAGATTATGCCTCCCAGTATGACAACAAGGCTGTTTGCTTCATTCCACAAACTTGGCGAACACTTCGCCAGAACAGGGAAGTTCTCAGAATCAATCATGGAAAAACTAAGAAAACCATATACCCTGTCTGCCGGCAGATTATTCTTTCACAGCTTAATGAAATTAACCGGGCTTACCAATTTCTACTGGAACAGCAATTTAAGGAAGAACAGGGCCTTTGACCGGAGGTTTGATAAACCCTACATGGTTGAATAGTCAAGTAGTTTTTTAGCTCAGGTCCTTCGCAGTAATTACTGTAAAGGGTCAGACAGAGAAGGATGAACCTGCCGGAATAGTACTGTTTGTGAGCGGTGAGAACGGTTATGATACATACCGTATCACCTAACAGTTACCAATAAAGGTACAATTATAGCTGTATGCGAAAGTGGCCGGGCGGATCAGCTAATAGATTTTTTCTGCCCGGTATTTTTTCCACATACTAAGCTTGCATACACCTATCCCCACCAGGCCCACAAAAGAAAATATTACTGATAAAGTGAACATCCCGTAAAAAAGAAATAACACGCCTGTTGCAATTCCTGATGCACCGGTAAGCCTGCCCGCCAGGATTATCCTGTTTGCCCTTTTTAACCTGTTTGCTACGGACTTTTCTTCCAGGTCGTATGCCCTTGTAAGTGCAAGCAGGATATTTGTCCTGTGGGTTCCCTTTTTTACAGCTCTTATATTATATTTCTTTCCATCCTCCTTAATAATAACTACCTGCTCATTAACAGCCTTAATATCGTGAGGTGAAATACAAGCCGCACAACATTGTCCATGTTTTAACCATAAAGAAGATGTAGTATGTTGTTGTAATTTATGCGTAAGCGGTGAAATTGTATTATCACAGTAATTGCATATATGATTATCCGAATCATTTTCTACCCTCATAATTCAATGCTTAGTAAGGATTATTACTATGAGAAACTATTTTAAGTCCCGGATAATTCCCCCTTAAAACATTTACCATTAATCAATATTAAAGAATAAATAAATATAAAAAACTGGAATATTTAGAATAGAATCATAAAAGGCCATATATCAGGGCACTTTTGCACTTATTCTCAAACACATACACATAAACGCTATCAAGAAGTAATATTATCGGCTCAACGGATCCAAAGAATCTCCGGAGTTCAGCCCTTCATCCTGAACTGTATTTTTTTCATCGACTTAACCTGTTCAGAGGCCGTACATTTAAGCAAAAGGCTTATCAAAGCTGAGATTCCTGTGAGCCATGGAAAGCAATCCCCTTGTCATCACGCCATAGGGACATGCATCCTCACAATACCCTTCACACTCAAGGCACACATCAGCTTTACTGCCTGGCAGCTCAGTGTATAAGCTCATGGCATATTTCTCCCTTTTCTTAGCCATATAATAGTAGTTATACCTGAGTATGGTGTTTACCGGCATATTATGCGGACAGGCAGACTCGCATATGTCACAGCCTATACGGCAGTTCAGAAAGCCCGCCACCTCGTTGAAACGCTTAAGCCCGGCAGCACTGAACTGCTCCAGTCTCGTTCCGGATACAGACAGGTGAAGGTCAATATCTTCTATACTGGCAATAGCAGTTGGTATGGTACTGACATTTTCGTTTGACAGAACAAACTGAAGGGCTGCCCTCCTTATTTCGGCTACCTCGCTGATACCGTATTTCTGAAAAAATTCCTTCGCTGCCTCTGCCTGGCTTCCATATTTATCATAATACCTCTGATCCCTGTCCGAAACTTCAGTCCCATCCTCCTTGGCCTTCTCAATAATATCCTTTACAACCCCGAAAATATATACCGGGTTGGATTTCATTATCATGGTCCCGATATTATTCCCGGCACATTTATCAAGAATCCGGGCACCCATATCAGGCTCAAAGAAATTATAGATCATCTCCACGAAATCAAACCTCCCGTCGTCAATGGCAGTGCCCAGCACCTCCTCCATTGATTCCTCAGGGTTATCGAAATAGCTGCTGCCATGACATGACACTCCGGCAAACCTCAGCTTGCCCTCTTTCTGCAGTTCTCTTATGGCAGCATGGAAATGCCTGTTTTTTACCTCGTCTGAGCTCAGTGCTCCGTGTATCATATAACCGTCAATATAATCCGTGCCAAGCCTCTTAAGGCTGGCATTGAAGCGCCTGATAATCTCTGCTTTTGAGTCAAGCGGACCAAGACGGGAATGTATTTTGCTGATAACAAATAAACTCTCCCTGTCATAATCCCTGAGTATCTCTCCCAGCATCCTTTCATGGTTGCCGTTGCTGTAAACTTCGGATGTTTCGAGAAGGTTAACCCCCTTATCCAGAAGTGCCCTGATAATATTCGCTTCCCTGATTGATCCGCAGCTTATATCTGACACCCTAAAGCCTGTCCTCCCGAATACCCTGTAATCCTTAATACCAGTCAATGCCAGTCCATGATCTGAGGCTATTACATCCTTTCCCAGGGTGCCGGCAGCCAGAAGGCCCATTGAAGTGTTTCGGAGAAAGCGCCTGCGGTTAAGTTTCGATGATCCCATAATTTCTTTATTAGATTAATCAGATGCAAGATAATGACCCGGTAGTTAAGAGACAAAAAAAATCACTGTCCTGCAGTCATTGATCTGCAATACTTTTCGCACAGAAACTTCATTATATATATTTGCTTAAATCAAAAATTATGGAAAAGATGAAACCTGTCCGGGGATTGTCCGGTACTAATTATTTTACCTTCAGGAAAGATGGTTTTTAAAGACTCTGTTTGCTTCCCACTATAATACAGTACTGTCTCCTGCGACGAAGCAGGCGTATATTGAGCCTCACATTGATAGTGTAATATAGTTTAAGAAAGCTATCACTGATAAAGTGATTTTTCTTCATGGTCTTAAGCCAGCTCCTGTAATTGCTGAAGCTTTGAATCACTTCCCCGGTTATGTCCGAAAAACTGTGTATATGAAGGCTGGCTTTTGGCAGTTCCTCTTCATAGCTGTCTTTTGACCAGTGATTTAAATGCATCCTCCTCTTCCAGTACTTTCCAAAGATGCTCCTCTTACTTGGTGTGGTCAATATATCAGCTATAAGGTACGTGCCCCCGGGCTTAAGCACCCTTGCTATCTCCCTGAAAAAAGCGGGCTTATCAGGATAGTGAAAGGCACTTTCAATATTTATTATATAATCCATTGAATTGCTTTCAATGGTAGACAGGTCCTGGGCATCGTCAATATGAAACCTGATGTTCCCGCCGCCGTTTTTGCGGGACTGCATTTTTGCAATCTCGATATTGGAAGAGTTAAGATCGACCGCCGTTAAGGATCCCGGTGAATATTTTTTAAAAATATAATGAGCCTGTATGCCATTGCCGCATCCTATCTCAAGTATATTCTTCCCCTCCACCGGAGGAAGCAGGGACATACAATGATCGGTAAGGTTCTTTTGTGCATCGAAAAAACTCTCCCCCTCATTAACATGGAAGGGGTAATGCAGCATGGTATATTCATCATTAAGCCTTGCCAGTGCATCATTCATCGATTTATAGTAATTATCCGTTGATACGGCGGATTTGAGCTGTGAAAATACCTTTACAGAATAAAACATATTATATACCCTTGTGCATTTTGATTACCCTTGCCGTCAACTATTACCCATAACGGCAACTAACATCATTGTCCGCCGCTAAGATATTAATTATTTATTACTTAAAAAGATCAGTAATCTCACATCTGCAAATCTCCCCTGTAAAGTAAACAGTGGGTGTTCGTAGTAAAGGCTGCCTCTTCCGGACAAACGACACTGGTAATCAGCCGTTGACAAGATTCATATTATATTATTTATTACTTTAGTACCATATTAAACCACTTAATAAAAAAAACGATGGACTGTAACACACAAAAAAATGCACCGGCAGGAGCCGTTTACGGTATGGGGTTTATCGGAGCGGCAATATATTTTATTTCCGCCGCCACCAGTTTCTGGACAGGTGTACTGGGTTTCCTGCAAGCCATAGTATGGCCGGCATTCCTGGTATACCATGCATTTGATAAATTACTTATGTGATTAATAAGTAAAATATTACATCCTGATTCCATTAGATGCCATATACCTGCCGAAGAATCCGGCAACCTGATGCTTGTATGTCCGGCTGACAGGTAGTTGTTTATCTTTAACCATTACCATTTCTTTTGAATATGAACTTACTTTGCCTGCATTCACAATGTACGAGCGGTGTATCCTCATAAATTTATCCCCCAGCTTATTATCGAGCGTGCTGATAGTTGTTTTAGTCACAACTTTCTCTCCCTGTTCAAGGAAAATTATGACATAATCTGACATGCTTTCAATATAAAGGATGTCATTGCACAATATTCTCCTGTCTTTTCGTTCTGACCTTACAATAATCGCCTCGTCCTGATCGGTGCCATCCTTTCCGGAAATATCCTTCAGATCAAAATACTGCTTTAATAATGTTATAAAACCATATAACAGTACTATAACATACATTATTAAGGGCAGCAGGCGAAAGTCGGTCATCAAAGACCGGATATTATCAATCCTGTAATATGACAGCAACAGAAAAGCAACAAATACAAGGATGAACACAAGGTTTACAGACACTATTAATGTATACACCAGGTAAAGGAAGAATCTGAAAAATTTCCTTTTAAGCAAATATGAGGGTACAAGTACTGTGTTAATAAACCATGATGTGCTGATAATTATTGGTAAATAAAAAGAGCTGAAATAAAATGAATATTTAAAACTCCCCGATGAAGCTCCGAACAGGATGATGAGAACAATTGATATTGCTACCCAGAATATTATATCTGCTCTCTTATTCATACTGTAAAATTGTGTTAAAAAAACCAGATTGACCATTATCCGGCTCAAAAATCGACGGATTACCGGTTTTCAGGGGTTTTCTGCCTTGGATAAAAGGGCCTCCGGTATATAACTTTGAATCAAATTATTATTAATAACTAAATTACTTTATCATGTTCAGATTATTTAATATGGGAGGGCCGCTATTCATGGGAATACTTACCCTTATATTTTTTGTTATGCTTGCTATTGCAGTATTTAACTTTGTGCTTATCCTAAAAAACGATTTTAAGGATATTGAAGAAACAAGGAAGAAACTGTCTTACCTGAAATCACTGGGCCTTTTTGCTTTTATTGCTGGTATCCTGGGACAGCTGATCGGTTTGTACAGTGCCTTTACGGCTATCGAAAAAGCAATGGACATTTCTCCAGCCATCCTGGCAGGCGGATTGAAGGTTTCAATGATTACCGTTATCTACGGAACTGTAATTTTCCTTCTGTCCTACCTCTTCTGGTTTATACTGGATTACATGGCAGGCAGACGGGTTAACCGGCAGCCAGACCTGTAGGATTAAGCTTTTTCAAAAAATCATTTTTCCTGATTTATGGAAAAGTGATTTTTTGTTTAAATTTGGGAAGTTTTTTCCACGCCTCTTTAGCTCAGCTGGCAGAGCAGCTCATTCGTAATGAGCAGGTCGCGGGTTCGAGTCCCGTGAGAGGCTCTCATCATCGAACCTTTTCCCTGCAGATTCGTTATACTGTTGTATAGCTGTATTACAAACATATAGCTGTTTTTTTACATAGCCTGTTAATTATGAAAATTCTCATTACCGGAGCCAC